>JAOPUY010000156.1 GCA_025963265.1 Frankiales bacterium
CACTCCAGTGCGACGTGCCCCGAACCGGAACCACGCGCGGGCGGTAGGCGACGCCTTCGACCGAGGTGAGTCGCCAGCGGTGCGACGGCCCGCGAGGTTGGTGTACGACCGTCACGCCAGCCCGCCGGCCGCGGCCCGCTCCAGCGCGTCGCGGTCGCTCGGGTCGAAGCCGTGCCGGGCGCCCTCGCGAACTCCGGCCGGCCACTGCGACTCGGAGGCCCAGGCGATCGGTTCCGGCGGTCTCGCCGAGAGCGGGCCCGACGCCTCGGAGTGGGCTTGGACCAGGGCGGCGCCGCGAACCAGCACGTCGGCCGGGAGCTCGATCGCGCCGCTGGCCAAGCTCACCACGTCGACGCGAACGCCCAACGCGGCGGCCCGGGCGCTCAACGTCGCGCGATCGGCCGGAGATCGCACGTCGACCAGCACGGCCAGGACGTAACGGTCACGGGGGCGCACCGCATGCAGGGCGGCGATCGTGTTCAGGGCGGTCCGCCCGGTCGACAGCTCGTCGTCGACCAGAACGACGGCGCCGCCGTCCGCGGTCAGCACCTCGCCTCGCTCGGGCAGCAGCAGGTGGCCACTCGCGTGCGAGTGGTCCTCGGAGAAGCCGGCCTGGGTCGGCACCCCGCGCACCGCGCGGCGGGTCGAATGCAGGTAGCGGGCCTTCAGCGCGTCGGCCACGGCGTGGCCGAGCCCGGTCGCCGTCTCGGCGTAACCCAGCACCAGCGCGGGCTCACCGGCTCCGGGCCGCCCCCGGCGCGCGTCCCAGTGCTCAGCGTGCGCGCGTCCGATCGCGAGCAGCTCGGCCGCCGCGCCCGGCCGACCGGCCAAGGCGTCGGTTAGCGCGTCCCCGCCGCGTCGGACCAGGTCGAGCTCGGTCGGTGGGGTCTGAACCGGCGCGGCTGAGTCCGCCAGGGCCTCGGCGACCAGCATTCCCAACAGCCGACCCGCGCCGTACACCAGCCGCGGGTCGGTGGGCACGTGCTTGCCGAGCACGGTGGAGACCAGCAAGTGGGCTCGTTTTGGGTTGCGGCGCAGGGCCAAACCCACCAGGCCGGGCAGCCTCAGACCCGTGCGGGGGTCGGCGGCCGAGGTGATCTGAACACCCAGCTGCTCGCAGACCCAGTGGCCGGTCCAGTCCGGCGGCGGCCACGACGGGTCATCCGGCCGGGTCACGGGTGCAGTCCGGCGCCGAGCAGGTCGACGAAGGAGACGTCCTCGCTCGCGACGCCGAAGGCCGCGGCCCGGCGCATGATCCGCTGCGACCAGGCCGAGTGCGGCTTGGACTCGTTCATCTTGTTTCCGAAGGCCGATGGGATGACTCCGCCGCCTGCGCTGGCGCCGAGGATGTCGGTGGCGTCGCAATACTCCTCGTAGGTGACGACCGACAAGGCGTGCACGGCCGCGACGTGGCTGGGGTGGATGACGGTCTTACCGGTCAGTCCGTTGGCCTTGTCCAACGCGACCTCGCGGATCAGCGCGTCCAGGTCGTGAGCGATCAACTCGGTGCGCAGGGCCCGGCCGGAGTGCGCGATGAACGGCGATTCGCGCAGCTGCGGCTTGAACATCCGCTCACTGCCTGAGAAGTACTCCCAGACCGGACCGGTCACGACGTGGCCGGTCCCGTCGGCCCGCGCCATCACGTTGACCACGTCGGAGATCACGTCGGCGATCAGCCGCACGTCATAGACCGTCAGGTCACGTGAGCGCCGCAGGCCGTAGGCCGAGGACAGGTCGGTGGCCCCCAGCCGGACGGCCAGAACGTGCTCCCGGTGGCTGGCCAGGAGCTCGCGCACGGCCAGCAGCGTGGGAATCCGGTTCTCGGCGTGCACGATCTCCGGCGATTCCAGGACCGGCATGGCTAGCAGTCGTTTGCCGGCCGCGTGCGAGGCGGCCGCCACCGCGTCCAGAAAGACCGGTCCGGTGCGCAGGGTGAACTTGGGCAGCACGAAGCCGATGAGCACCTGCACCGCCGAGCCGAGGCCCGCCACGATCATCGGGATCTGCTCCGCGGCGCGCACCCGGATGAAGATCAGCGGCGCGGTCGGGCCGGTCGCCGCGTAGGCCTTCAGTTGCGCGACGGCGTTGGCCTCAGCCTGCGACAGTTCGGCGTCGGCGATCGCGTCCTCCAGGCAGATGACGGCGCTCAGGACGCCGAGCCGGGCCCGCTTGGCGAGATCGGCCGCCAGCCGCGGGCGCGTCGCCGGCAGGTAGAGCGTCGCTCCCAACGCGGTCGCGAGCACCTCGCGCGACGCCTCGGCGGTGAAGCACTCTGGTTCGCGGTGAAATAACCGGCCGCGGTCCTCGTCGTTCAGGAAGTCGAAGTGGCGCACGCTGGGCTCCTCTGCTCAGGTGTGTCGGATCACTCGGTGAACTAGCTCGGATGCGGCGGTCAGACCAAGGGAGTCCGGTGGTCCAGCCAGGTGATCTGCTCGAAGCCGTAAGCGGTGACGGCGTCGCGGACCGATCCGGCGATCTCTTCCATCTCGGCCCGCAGGACCCACTCGCCGTCGACGTTGTAGATCGACATGAGGACCCCCACGTTGCTGGAGGGCGGCCGGTCCAACGCGAGCTCCACCCGTTCCTGGCCGAAGGTCGTGGTCACCAGCGTGCCGCCCCAGTCGAGGCGGGCGCCGCTGTCGGAGAAGGCGTAGACCACCAGCCGCTCCACCGCGCGGGACTGGCGCAGGTCAACGG
>JAOPUY010000195.1 GCA_025963265.1 Frankiales bacterium
CCCAGGTAACCGAGGCGGAGGTGGTAGGCGTTTAAGCCCAGCCCAGCGGCGGCCTTAAACAGATGGGACGTCGGGTCAGTTCAGGTAATCTCGGCAATCTCAACGATTCCTATGGAGACACAATGAAACGAAGGACCCTTGCGATCGGCGCGATCGCGGCCGCACTCGCCCTGGGCTTGTCGGCCTGCGGCTCGAGCGGCTCGAGCACCGGCACTGGCTCGACGCCGAGCGGGGCCAGCTCGTCGGCCGCGGCCACGGCGACCATCGCCAGCAAGCTGATCATGGGTGGCCCGCCCGAGTTCAAGACCCGGGTCGACGGCCTGCCGGGCCTGGAGAAGAACTACGGAGTCGTCTTCGGCAAGTACACCGTCACCGACACCGGCGGACCGGTCACGGTCACGGCGCTGAAGAACGGCCAGATCGACGCGGCTGACCTGTTCACCACCGACCCGTCGATCGCGGCGAACAACTTCGTCATCTTGACCGACCCGAAGAGCAACTTCGCCGCCCAAAACGTGCTGCCCATCATCAACAAGGCCAAGGCCACCGACGGGGTCAAGACGATCCTGAACGGAATCTCGGCCAAGCTGACGACCGCCGGCCTCGGCGAGCTGGTGACCAAGGTCCAGGTCGACAAGCAGGACCCGGACGCAGTGGCCAAGGCCTGGCTGGCCAGCAACGGACTCTCGAGCACTGGGACGTCGGCCTCCGGCGTCAAGTTGATCGTCGGCTCGGCCAACTTCCCGGAGAACGTGGTCCTGGCTGAGGTCTACGCCGAGGCGCTCAAGGCTCAGGGCGCGTCGATCACCACCAAGCTCAACATCGGCAGCCGGGAGAAGTACTACCCGGCGCTGAAGGCGGGCGACCTGGACCTGTTCCCGGAGTACAGCGGCACCATCTTGCAGTTCATCGACAAGACGGCCACCGCCACCACCCCGGACGACGTCTACGCCGCCCTGCAGAAGGCGCTGCCGCCGAACCTGATCGCCCTGGACAAGTCCGAGGCCCAGGACAGCGACGCCATCGTGGTCACGAAGGCGACCGCGGACAAGTACGGACTGGTCTCCATCGCCGATCTGGCCAAGCCCGCCAGCTGACCCCAGCTGGGGTTCGCCATTGTGCGGCCCGAGGTTTCGGCAATCCTGATTTAAGCCGAGACTTCGGGCCGCACTATGCGTTTGGTGCCTAGACCGCGGTGAGCTTGACGACGATGTTGTCCTTCGTCGCCTTGGAGTACGGGCAGAACGTGTGCGCCAGCTCGATGAGCTCCTGCGCCTTGGCCCGGTCGACGTCTGGGATGTTGACCTCGAGTTCCACCGCCAGGCCGAAGCCGCCGTCCTCGGACGGCCCAAAGGAGACCTTGGCCGTCACCGTCGAGTTGGACGTGTCGATGTGCTGGGTCTTGGCCCGGTTCAACAGGGCGCCCTGGAAGCAGGCGGCGTAACCGGCGGCGAACAGCGTCTCCGGGTTGACGGCCGGCTCGGGCGTGGTGCCCGGCTGCGCGAGGTCGAAGTCGACCAGTCCGTCCGCGCTGGTGACGTGTCCGGCTCGTCCGCCGTGGGCGGTGGCTGCGGTGGTGTAGGCGACCTTGGTCAATTCGATAGGCATGGGACTCCTAGTTCGGCTCGTGTCGTTGCTGGCATGCTCAACACATCATGTCCTCTGCCCAACACATCGCCCGCACCGGTCAATTCCGCACCCGGATCGTCGAGGTGGCCGCGCTGTCGCCCCGGATGCGCCGGATCGTCGTCCGCGACCCGGCCATCGCGGCCCAGACCTGGCCGCTGGCCTGCGACATCGCCGTCGTGCTCACCGGCGAGGACGGTCGCGAGGTGCGCCGGCGGTACACGGTGCGCGCGGCCCAGGGCGACACCTTGCAGCTCGACGCCGTCCTGCACGGGCACGGCCCGGGCTCCAGCTGGGCCGGTGGTGCGGTCGTCGGCGACGAGGTGGTCTTCTTCGGGCCCCGCGGCGTCATCGAGCCACCCGCGGCCGGCCGACTGCTCGCGCTGACCGATGAGTCGGGTTTGCCGGCCATCGCCGCGTTGGCCGAGGCCGCCGAGCGCCCGGTCCGAGTGCTGGCCGAGATCGCCGATCCGGCTGAGACGTATCCGTTGCCGGCTAACGCCGAGGTCAGCTGGCTGCCCCGAAACCAGGTGGCGGCCGGCGGGACCGAGGTGCTGTCGGCCGCGCTGGCCGCCCTCCACCGGGCCGAGCCGATTGGCGACGGATTCAGCCAGGCCTACGTGCTGGTCGAGTCGCGGGCGGCGGTCGTGCTGCGGGAGGAGCTGGGATCGCTCGGACTCGGCCGGGACCGGGTGTACGCCAAGGGTTACTGGAACCTGAACTCCCGCTCCGGCCGGTAGCGCAAGCGCACTCGGCCCAGACCCCGGCGGCCCAGACCCCGGCGGCCAGTCTCGTCGGCCCGGGCTCACTCGGCGAAGCGGTAGCCGAGGCCGGGCTCGGTGATCAGGTGCTGCGGCCGGGCCGGATCGGCCTCCAGCTTGCGGCGTAGCTGGCCGAAGTGAAAGCGGAGATAACCCGACTCGTCGGCGTAGGCCGGCCCCCACACCTCGGTGAGCAACTGCCGCTGCGTGATCAGCTTGCCCGGGTGGCGCACCAGCCGCTCGAGCAGCTCCCACTCGGTCTTGGTCAGCCGAATCTCCTCACCCGCCTGGTCTAGGACCTGGTGCGCCGCCAGGTCCACCCGGCGATCACCGATCCGCACGACGGGTTGCTCGGCTCCGGTTTCGGGCAGCGCCCGGCGGGACACCGCCCGCATCCGGGCCATCAGCTCGTCCATCCCGAACGGCTTGGTGACGTAGTCGTCGGCCCCGGCGTCGAGCGCGGCGACCTTGTCGGCCCCGCCGGTGCGACCGGACAGGACGATGATCGGCGCGTTCATCCAGCCGCGCAGCCCCTCGATGACCTCCGCGCCGTCCATGTCGGGCAAGCCGAGGTCGAGCAGCACGACGTCCGGCGGGTGCCGCGCGGCCAGCACCAGGGCCTCGGCGCCGGTCGCGGCCGTGTGCACCTCGTACCGGCGGGCCCGCAGGTTGATCGCCAGGGCGCGGACGATCTGCGGCTCGTCGTCGACGACCAGCACCCTCATCCGCTGTCGCCGCCCCGCACGCCGGGCCTGACGCCGTTGGAAATGCCGGTGCCCTCGGCCACCGGCAAGCTCAGCACCACCATGAGGCCACCTCCCGGACTCGTCTCCAGTGCGATGCTGCCATGCATCGCCTCCATGAACCCACGCGCGATCGCTAGGCCTAGTCCTACACCGGCCCCGGTGCTGACCGCCCGGTCGTCCCGCCGTTGGAACGCGGCGAAGACCGATTCCCGATCCAATTCGGGGATGCCCGGGCCGTGGTCGACGATCAGCAGCTCCACCACCGAGCCGTGCGCGGACGCGCGCAGCTCAACCGGGACCCCGGGCGGGTTGTACCGCTGCGCGTTCTCGACCAGGTTGGCCACGACCCGCTCGAGCAGGCCGGCGTCGGCCAGCACGGCTGGCAGCTCGTCGGACACCGAGATGGTGACCAGTTCCTCCGGTCGAGTTCCGGGCGGGTGCCGACGGCCCACGGCGATGCTCGACAGGGCCCGGCTGACCACGTCGTCCAGCCCGATCGGGTGCAGAGTCACCGACAGCGCGCCGGCTTCCAGCCGCGACAGGTCCAGCAAGTTGGTCACCAGCGCGGTCAGCCGGTCGAGGGCGCGGTCGGCGTCCTCCAGCAGCTCGGACTGATCCTGCGCGCTCCAGGCCACCTCGTCGCTGCGCAGGCTGGACACCGCCGCTTTGGCCGCGGCGATCGGGGTGCGCAGGTCATGGCTGACCGCGTTGAGCAGCGCCGTGCGGGCCCGGTCGGAGGCGGCGAGCTCGGCGGCGGCGCCCGCTTGCTCGCTGAGCTGCAACTGGCGGTAGGCCACCGCGACCTCGGTGGCGAAGGCGGCCAGCATCCGCTGGTCCTCACCGGCCAACGTCCGCCCGTTGAGGACTAGGACCAGGTCCTCGCCGGCCGGGACCTCGGCGGTGCCGTCTTCCGGGCGGTCCGCGGGATGCTCGCCGACCTGGGCGACCGTGCTCCAGGCGCCGCCCGGCCGGGCCTGCTCGTCGGGCGACCGGCGCAGCAACGCGACGCTGTCCACCGCGAACGTCTCCCGCACCCGGTCCATCAAGGCGGGCAAGGCCCGCTCGCCGCGCAGCAGGCTGCCGGCCAACGTCGACAGCGTCTCCGCCTCGGCGTTCGAACGGGCCGCCTCCACGTTGCGCCGGGCGGCCAGATCCACGACCCGCGACACCAGCCCCGCGATGAGCAGGAACACCACCAGCGACAGCAGGTTCTCCGACCGGGCGATGGTCCAACGGTGCAGCGGCTCCACGAAGTAGTAGTTCAGCAGCAAGCTGGCCACGATCGCCGCGACCAGCGCCGGATAGATGCCCCCGACGAGGGCGCAGATGACGACGGCCAGCAGGAACAGCAGCAGATCGCTGCCCAGCGCCAAGTCGCGGCGGAAGGTCGCGCACACCGGGACCAGGATCGCGAACAGCACCGCTCCGACCCCGGCGCCGGCCAGCCGCCGCCGGGCGTTGAGCCCGCTGGTCAAACGGGGCAGCACTCGACCCCGTCCGACGTAGTCGTGGCTGACCACGTGCACGTCGATGGTGCCCGCGTGCCGGGTTATCCCCAGGCCGGTGCCGGGGCCGGTGACCGCCGCGACGACCGGATTCCGCCGGCTGGCGCCGATGACGATCTGGGTGGCGTTCTTGGCCCGCGCGAAGTCGAGCACCGCGGCTGGGATGTCGTCGCCGATGATCGAGTGGTAGCTGCCGCCCAGGGACTCGACGAGCAGCCGCTGCTGGTCCAGGGCGGCGATCGACGATCCGGCCAAGCCGTCGCTGCGGGCGATGTGCAGGGCGAGCAACTCGCCGCCGGTGGCCCGCGAGGCGATCCGGGCGGCCCGCCGAATCAGCGCCTCGCCTTCGGGTCCGCCGGTCAGCGCGACGACCACCCGCTCCTTGGTCTCCCAGGTCGAGGCGATGCCGTGCTCGTCGCGGTAACGCTGCAGACCCTCCTCGACGCTGTCGGCCAGCCACAGCAACGCCAACTCGCGCAGCGCGGTCAGGTTCCCCGACCGGAAGTAGTTGGTCATCGCGGCGTCGATCTTGTCCGGCTGGTAGATGTTGCCGTGCGCCAGTCGACGGCGCAGCGCTTCCGGGGTCATGTCGACGAGCTCGATCTGCTCGGCCGAGCGCACCACCCAGTCCGGCACCGTTTCCCGTTGCGGCACACCGGTGATCGCCTCTACGACGTCGTTGAGCGACTCCAGGTGCTGCACGTTCACCGTGCTGATCACGTCGATGCCGGCCTCGAGCAGCACCTGCACCGCTTGCCAGCGCTTGTCGTAGACCGAGCCTGGGACGTTGGTGTGCGCGAGCTCGTCGACCAGGGCCAGTTCCGGGTGGCGATCCAGCACCGCCGCCAGATCCATCTCCTCGAACTCGGCGTCGCGGTAACGCATTCGCAGTCGAGGCACCACCGGCAGGCCGGTCAGCTGCTCGGCGGTGTGCGGGCGGCCGTGGGTCTCCACGAACGCGACGACCACGTCGGTGCCGCGGGCCAGGCGGCGATGACCCTCGTCCAGCATCCGAAACGTCTTGCCGACGCCCGGGGCCGCGCCGAGATACACGCGCAAGCGGCCACGCTGAACCACCGGAGCTCCTAGCTCGTCCGCGTCGGGAACGGCCCTCACTGTACTTCCGCGCCCGCTGCTACCCCGGCTCGGTCGCCGAGTGGTTGGATTCGGCTATGACGAATTCGCCGCGCGCCGGACTCCCCGCCGAGCCGTCCGACCTGATCGACGTCAGCGCGCTGGTCGATGCGTACTACGCGTTGCATCCAGACGTGTCCCAGGTCGAGCAGCGGGTTAGCTTCGGGACGTCCGGGCACCGCGGCTCGTCGCTGTCGCGGACCTTCAACGAGGACCACATCCTGGCCACCAGCCAGGCGATCGTGGAATATCGCGCCAGCCAGGGGATCGACGGCCCGCTCTACCTCGGCGAGGACAGCCACGCCTTGTCGGCCCCGGCCACTCAGTCCGCGCTCGAGGTCTTCGCCGCCAACCAGGTCGTCACGTTGATCGACTCCCGCGGCGGTCTGACCCCGACTCCGGCCGTGTCGCGCGCCATCCTCACCTACAACGGGAACAAGCCGAACGGGCTGGCCGACGGCGTCGTCGTGACGCCCTCGCACAATCCGCCGGCCGACGGCGGCTTCAAATACAACCCGCCGGACGGCGGGCCGGCCGGCACCGAGATCACCGGCTGGATCCAGGATCGCGCGAACGAACTGCTCGCCGATGGCCTGCGCGGCGTGAAGCGGCTCTCGATCGAGCAAGCGCGCCGATCCTCGGCCATCGCCACGTTCGACTTCCTCGACGCCTACGTGAGCGCGCTGCCGCAAGTGCTCAACCTCGACGCCATCCGCGAGCACGGCGTCCGAATCGGCGCGGATCCGCTGGGCGGCGCCTCCGTCGCTTACTGGGCCGAGATCGGATCTCGCTTCGGCCTGGATCTGACCGTCGTCAACCCTGAGGTGGACCCGCAGTTCGGCTTCATGACCCTGGACTGGGACGGCAAGATCCGGATGGACTGCTCGTCCCCGTACGCGATGGCCTCGCTGCTCGCTCGGATGGACTCGATGCCGGCCGGGCGACGCTATGACATCGCGACCGGCAACGACACCGACTCCGACCGGCACGGCATCGTGACGCCCGACGGCGGGCTGATGAATCCGAATCACTATCTGGCGGTGGCGATCCTCTACTTGTACGCGAACCGGCCGGGCTGGAGCCCAGCCGCCGCGATCGGCAAGACCCTGGTGTCCTCCTCGATGATCGACCGGGTGGCGGCCGACCTGGGCCGAAAGCTGATCGAGGTGCCCGTCGGCTTCAAGTGGTTCGTCCCCGGTCTGCTGGACGGCTCGGTGGCCTTCGGCGGCGAGGAGTCGGCCGGCGCCTCGTTCCTACAACGGGACGGCTCGGTCTGGACGACCGACAAGGACGGCATCATCTTGGCCCTGCTGGCCTCGGAGATCCAGGCGGTCACTGGGTCCTCCCCGTCCGAGCACTACCGCGAGCTGACCGAGCGGTTCGGCTCGCCGGCCTACGCCCGGATCGATTCGCCGGCCACCCGCGAGCAGAAAGCCGTCCTGGCCAAGCTGGCACCCGAGCAGGTCGCGGCCTCGGAGCTGGCCGGCGATCCGATCACCGCGCGGCTCACCTCCGCCCCCGGCAACGGGGCGCCCATCGGCGGTCTGAAGGTGACGACCGAGCGGGGCTGGTTCGCCGCCCGCCCTTCGGGCACCGAGGACGTCTACAAGCTCTACGCCGAGTCCTTCCGCGGTGCCGAGCACCTGGCCCAGATCCAGGACGAGGCGCGGGAGATAGTCGCCGCCGCTCTCGGGTAAGCCAGTCTCATGGCCGCCGCCCAGCTCGTGAAAAACTTCGAATCGTGACGGCTGCCTCCAAGGAC
>JAOPUY010000211.1 GCA_025963265.1 Frankiales bacterium
GCAGCCCGAGGGGGGCCAGCGCGTTGTCGGCCACCTCGATCGGAGTTCCCTCGTCCACGGCCGCGGTGACCTCGCCCAGGAACCGAGTCAACAGCCGGTTCACGACGAACGCAGGCGCGTCCGCGACCAGGACACTCGACTTGTTCAAGCTTCTCCCGACCGCGAAGGCGGTGGCCAGGCTGGCGTCATCGGTCTTGGCCGCCTTGACGATCTCCAACAGGGGCAGCACCGCGACCGGGTTGAAGAAGTGGAATCCCACGACGCGCTCGGGGTGTTCGAGCTCGGCCGCCATCTCGGTCACCGAGAGCGAGGACGTGTTGGTGGCCAGAATCGCCTCGGGGGAGACGTGCCGCTCCAGCTCGGCGAAGACCGTCCGTTTCACCGCGAGATCCTCGAAGACCGCCTCGATGACGAAGTCGGCGTCGTCGAAGGCGTCCAGGGTGAGCGAGCCGCTGAGCAGAGCCTGGTAGCGGTTGGCTTGGTCGGGGCTGAGCCGACCCTTGGCCAGCTGCTGGCTCAGCTCGCCGCGCACGTAGTCCAGCCCCCGCTCCAGGCGGGTTGAGTCCACATCGGTCAGCACCACCGGGACCTCGAGCCGGCGCAGGAACAGCAGCGCCAGCTGACCGGCCATCAGCCCGGCGCCGACCACGCCGACCTTGCCGACTTTGCGGGCCAGCGCGCGATCCGGCGCGCCCGCCGGCCGCTTGGCCCGTTTGTTGACCAGGTCGAAGGCGTACAGCCCGCTGCGCAGCTCTGGGCTCATGATGAGGTCGGCCAACGCCTCGTCCTCGGCCGCGACGCCCTCGGCGAAGGTCGCGGTCCGGGCCAGGTCGATCAAGTCGAGGGCGCGGTAAGGCGCGGGCGCGCCGCCGTGCACCCGGGCGTCGGCGAACGCCCGTCCGGCCGCCACGGCCGCTGCCCAGTCCGGGCCGCGGTCGACCTCCGGCCGCGATAGAGCGACCGAGCCGTCGAGGACGGCCACCGCCCACTTCAGCGACTCGGCCAGAAAGTCCGCCGGCTCGAGCAGGCGGTCGAAGATCCCCAAGGCGAGGGCCTGACGGGGGGAGATCATCTTGTTCTGGCTGAGGGCGTTCTCGACGATCACGGTGACCGCAGCTCGCGGCCCGATGAGATTGGGCAGCAGTTGGCTGCCGCCCCAACCCGGGATCAGCCCGAGGAAGCACTCGGGGAAAGCGATGGCCGCGGCCGATCCCGACACCGTCCGGTAGTCGCAATGCAGGGCGAGCTCGAGGCCGCCGCCGAGGATCGCGCCGTTGACGAAGGCGAAAGTCGGGACGTCCAGGCTCTTGAGGCGGCCGAAGACACGGTGGCCGAGTTGCGCGATGGCCAACGCCTGGGCGCGGTCGGTGATCAGCCCGATTCCGGAGATGTCGGCGCCGGCGGCGAACACGAACGGCTTGCCGGTGACCCCGACCGCGGCCACCCGCGGCTGGTGCGCCTCGATCTGGCTCAGCGCCTCCTCGAGGGAGTGCAGGCCGGCCGGCCCGAACGACGACGGGCGGGTGTGGTCGAGCCCGTTGTCCAGCGTGATCAGGGCAAACTCGGCCGGCAGGCCGGGGACGTCGAGGTAGCGAACCAGCGAACGGGTCACGACCTCGTCGTCGAACTCCGGCTGCGCGGCCGGGGCAGCGCTAGTCGCAGTCACTGCGCGCTCCCGATGCTCTCGTCGAAATTGGGGTTTTCCCAGATGACGCTGCCGCCCTGGCCGAGCCCGACGCACATCGCGGTCAAGCCGTAGCGAACCTCGGGATGCTCGGCGAATTGGCGGGCGAGCTGGGTCATCAACCGCACGCCGGAGGAGGCCAGCGGATGGCCGAGGGCGATCGCCCCGCCGTAGGGGTTCACCCGGGGATCGTCCTCGGCGATGCCGTAGTGATCGAGAAAAGCCAGCACCTGCACGGCGAAAGCCTCGTTCAGCTCGAACAGTCCGATGTCGGAGATGCTCAAGCCGGTGGAGCGCAGCGCGCGCTCAGTGGACGGGATCGGGCCCTCGCCCATCACCTCGGGCTCGACCCCGGCGAAGCCGAAGCCGACTAGCTTCATCCGGGTCGGCAGGCCCAGCTCGGCGGCTGCCTCGGCGCTGGCCAGGATGCACGCGGTCGCGCCGTCGTTCAGCCCGGCCGCGTTGCCGGCGGTGATCCGGCCATGCGGACGGAACGGCGTGCGCAGCGCGGCCAGGTCAGCCAGCGTCGTGCCCGGCCGCGGCGGCTCGTCCTTGACGGCCAGGCCCCAACCCGTCTCAGCCGAGCGGGTCGCGATCGGCACCAGGTCGGGTTGGATCTTGCCCTCGGCGTAGGCCTTGGCGACCTTCTCCTGGCTGCGCAAGGCGTAGCCGTCGGCCCGCTCACGGGTGATCGCCGGATAGCGGTCGTGCAGGTTCTCGGCGGTCGCGCCCATGTTGAGGGCGGACAACTCGACGAGGCGCTCAGACAGGAAGCGCGGATTGGGGTCGGCCGCCTCGCCCATCGGGTGCCGGCCCATGTGCTCGACGCCGCCGGCGATGGCCACGTCGTACGCGCCGAAGGCGATCGAGCCCGACAGCGAGGTCACCGCGGTCATCCCGCCCGCGCACATCCGGTCGATGGCGTAGCCGGGGACCGACTTCGGCAGTCCGGCCAGCAGCGCGGCGGTCCGACCGATCGTGAGCCCCTGGTCGCCGATCTGGGTGCTGGCGGCGATCGCGACCTCGTCGATCCGCGCCGGCGGCAGCTCGGGGTGGCGGCGCAGCAGCTCGCGGATGACCGCCACGATGAGGTCGTCGGCGCGGGTCTCGGCGTAGATGCCCTTGCCGGCTCGTCCGAAGGGGGTGCGGGCGCCGTCGACGAAGACGACCTCGCGGAGTTGACGGGAACTCACGGCGTTCTCCTTGAGAGTGCAGGCTGCTCAGTGATGCCAGCCGGTCACCCGTTCGCTGCTGCGAACGGTGTTACCGGCCAGTAACTTCACTTTAGCCGTCGCGGTCAAGTCCCGCCCGCGGACGCCGTCCCGGCCGACGCGGCTGTCGCGGCGGCCGAAGAAGCAGCGGCGGCTGAGGCGGCGGCCGCGGCCTGCGCGGCCAACAACGCTGCGGTGAGCTCGGCGGCCAGCACGTCGATCTGCCAAGCTCGGGCGCCGAGCTCGACCAACCGCTCGCGCACCGCTGCCTCGCTGAGCTCGGGCAACGGCCGCCAGCTCAGTCGGCGTTGCAGCTCGCCGGCCAGCAGGTTCTGGCTGACCACCTGCAGCCGCTCGGCCGTCCGGAGCACGACCTCCTTGACTGCCGCCAGCCGCAGGGCGGCCACCGGGTCGCGGTCACGCCACCGGGCCGGGGCCGGCATCGCGTCCGGATCGTTGCTGACGGCCGAGATCTGCGGTAGCTCGACCTCCTCCAGCTCGCGGGCGGCGGCGATCGCGCTGAACCACTGCGCGACCTGACGACGCTGCCGAGGCCCGTTGAAGACCGGCAGCGCCAACAGCTCCTGCGGCTGACGCGGGTTGGCTTTGACGGCGGAGATGATCGCCGCGTCGGGCAGGATCCGACCCGGCGCGATATCCCGCTCGGCGGCGACCCGATCGCGGGCCTCCCACAGCGAGCGCGCGATCGCCAGCTGGCGGCGGTTGCGGATGGCGTGGATGCCCGAGATTCGCCGCCACGGCTCAGCGCGCGGCTGGGGCGGCGGCGCGCTCAAGATCGCCCGGGACTCCTCCTCGGCCCACTCGAGCTTGCCGGTGCGCTGGAGCTCGGCCACCAGCACCGCCCGCAACTCGATCAGCAGCTCCACGTCCAGCGCGGCGTAGTCCAGCCAGTCGGCTGGCAGCGGACGGGTCGACCAGTCGGCCGCCGAGTGCCCCTTCTCCAAGTGGATTCCCAGATACTGCTCGACCATCGTGCCCAGCGCCACCCGCTCCGAGCCGAGCAGCCGGCCGACCAGCTCAGAGTCGAACAGCCGCTGCGGCCGCATCCCGACCTCGGCCAGACAAGCCAGGTCCTGGGTCGCCGCGTGCAAGATCCACTCGGCGTCGCCGATCGCGGCTCCGATCGAGCTCAGGTCAGGCAACGCGATCGGGTCGATCAGCACGGTGCCGAAGCCGGCCCGTCGAAGTTGGACGAGGTAAGCGCGCTGGCTGTAGCGATAGCCCGAGGCCCGTTCGGCGTCCACGGCTACGGGGCCGGTCGCGGCGGCCAGTCCCGCTGCCGCCGCGGCCAATTCGGCCTCGGTGGTGAGCGGAACCGGCGTGCCCTCCCGCGGCGATCGGAGAAGCACCGGCTGGGGGCCAGAGTCAGCGGCTGACTCTGGTTCCGACTCGGGGGGAGCGTCAGCGATCACCGAGCGTAGCCACACCTTCCGGAGGCAGCCCGGCCGCGGTGGAGAGCAGGTCTACGAACGCGAGCAGGTGTGCGCTCAGATCGCTGTCGAGGGCCGTCCAGGAGCCGCGCAGCTCCAACTGAGTCGTGCTGCGCGGACCGTGCACGTCGCCGAACCGGGTGGAGGTCGTCTGAGTGACCGTGCCGCCGACCGCGGTGTGCGCGGCCTGACGCTGCGACAGCGACTCGGTGAGCCAGCTCCAGCCGACCGCGGGCAGCAGCGGATCGCCGGCCATGTCGGCGGCGAGGTCTGATTGGGCGTAGGCGACGAGCCGGGTCTCGCCGTCCCAGGCCTCGGCGCCGTCCGGGTCGTGCAACACCACCAGGCGTCCGGTGGAGCCCTCGTTGGCGTCGCGGCCGTCGATGTCCACCGCGATCGCGAAGGACCACGGCGCCAGCCGCTGGGGCGGGCGGATGCGCTCGATCACCGCCTCGCGGCGGACCGCCGTGGCCAGCAGCGTGTCGATGGCCGTCCGGAAGATCGCGGGCGCGTTGGCCGGTAACGGGTCGTCGTCCGTGAGCGAGGCCGTGACCTCAGGACCGATTCTCACGCCGGAGTCGGGCGCCATCGAAATTCCCCTCCCAGTACCTGCTATCCGGGTAGGAACTTCGCACGCGCCGGGGTGGCGGCGCGTGAGGCGCGCCGCACAGGCCGGCCCTACTGCTCGCATCACGCCGGTTGGCATGAAACCATTGTCCTCGATGACGCATTCCACGGTTTCGGCGCCCCAGAACTCCGGCCGCCCCGACTCACCCACCGACGCACCGCCGACCGATTCGCCGCTGTCGCAGTCGCTGTTCCTGCGGGCCGCGCGGGGCGAGCAGGTGGCGCACCCGCCGGTGTGGTTCATGCGCCAAGCCGGCCGCTCACTGCCGGAATACCGCGCGCTGCGGACCGGCACGGCGATGCTGCAGGCCTGCCGCACCCCGGATCTGGTCACCGAGATCACCCTGCAGCCGGTCCGCCGGCACGGCGTGGACGCCGCCATCTTCTTCTCCGACATCGTGGTGCCGCTGGTCGCGGCCGGCCTCGACATCGAGATCGTGCCGGGCACCGGCCCGGTCGTGGCCAACCCGGTTCGGCGGGCGGCCGACGTCGCGTCCGTCCATCCGCTCGAGCCCTCGGACATCGGCGACATCGAGACCTCCGTTCGGCAGTTGGTCGGCGAGCTCGGCGACGTCCCGCTCATCGGCTTCGCCGGCGCGCCCTACACGCTGGCCAGCTACCTGATCGAGGGCGGCCCGTCCAAAGACCACGCGCGGACCAAGGCCCTGATGCACTCCGATCCCGGGCTTTGGCACGACTTGCTGGGCCGCCTGGCCCAGATCTCGGCGACCTTCCTGCGGGTGCAACTCGACGCCGGGGCCTCGGCCATCCAGCTCTTCGACTCCTGGGCGGGCGGCCTGTCGGCGGCGGACTACGCCGAGTTCGTGCTGCCGCACTCGCAGGCGGTCTTCACCGCGCTCGGGGACCGAGACACCCCACGCATCCACTTCGGCGTCGGCACCGGCGAGCTGCTCGATCTGATGCGCCAGGCTGGGGCGTCGGTCGTCGGGGTCGATTGGCGCACGCCGCTGGACGTGGCCGCGGCCCGCATCGGCGGCGTCACCCCGGTGCAGGGCAATCTCGACCCGGTGTTGGTGCTGGCCGATTGGCCTGTCGTGGCCGAGCAGGTCCGGCGGATCGTGGCTGAGGGGCGGCGCGCGCCCGGCCACATCTTCAACCTCGGTCACGGGGTGCTGCCCGACAGCGATCCGGCGATTCTGACTCGCATCGTCGAGCTCGTGCACTCGCTGTAACCGCCATGCCGGTCATCGCAGTCATCGGCGGCGGCATCAGCGGCTTGTCGGCCGCCCGCCGGCTGGCCGAGCTCCGGCCCGACGCGCGCGTCGTCGTGCTGGAGGCGGCCGAGCGGGTCGGCGGCAAGCTGCGCCGCGAGCAGGTCGGCGGCGCCTGGGTCGACGTCGGCGCCGAGGCGATGCTCGCCCGACGACCGGAAGGCGTCGCGGCGGCGGCCGAGGCCGGCCTGAGCGCGGAGCTGATCAGCCCGTTGACCACCGCCGCGCTGATCCGCAATCGCGGTCAGAACCGGTCGCTGCCGGCCCGCACCCTGATCGGCATTCCGTCCGACGTCGCCGCCCTGCGAGCCAGCCACCTGCTCGACCCGCAGTCGGTCGCCCGCATCGAGCAGGAGCCCGCCGAACCCGGGCTCGCCCCGCTGACCGAGGACATCTCGGTGGGGGAGTTGGTGCAGCGGCGCTTCGGACCCGAGGTCGTCGACCGGCTGGTCGACCCGTTGCTGGGCGGCGTGTACGCCGGCCACGCGCGCGAGATCTCGCTGCAGGCCGCGGTGCCGGCCCTGGCCCAGCGACTGGACGCCGGCGGCGGCTCGCTGCTCGCGG
>JAOPUY010000223.1 GCA_025963265.1 Frankiales bacterium
GAAGTGCGTGCTGGAACTCGGCGGCTCCGATCCGATGGTCGTGCTCGACACTGACGATCTCGACGACGTCGTCGACAAGGCGTGGGATTTCCGGATGTACAACACCGGCCAGGCCTGCAACGCCAACAAGCGAATGATTGTCATGGACGACCTATTCGACGCATTTGTCAACAAGCTGACGGAGAAGGCATTGGCCATCGATGCCTTCTCGCCCATGTCCTCGCGAGCCGCGGCCGAGGCGCTGGCCGGCCAGGTGGAGGACGCGGTCAGCAAGGGGGCGACGCTGCACGCGGGCGGCGTGCTCGGCTCGGGGCCGGCGGCGTTCTATTCACCCGCGGTGCTGAGCGGGGTCACCAAGGACATGCGGGCCTATCGCGAGGAGCTGTTCGGCCCGGTCGCGGTGGTCTACCAGGTCTCCTCCGATGAGGAGGCGCTCGCGCTCGCCAACGACACCCCGTACGGGCTCGGCGGCTCGGTGTTCAGCGCCGACCCGGCGCGGGCTGAGCAGCTTGCGCTGCGGCTGGAAGTGGGGATGTCCAACGTCAACTCGACGGCCGGCGAGGGCGCGGAGATTCCGTTCGGTGGCGTCAAGCGCTCCGGCTTCGGCCGCGAGCTCGGACCGCTCGGGATGGACGAGTTCGTCAACAAGCGGATGTTCTTCATCGCTGAATCCTGAGCGGCCGACCGCTCAGGCCGCGCGGCCGAGGATCCGCTCGATCTCCTGCGCCGACAGCTCCGACTTGGCCACGAATCCGGCCACTGGGCTGTCCGCGATCAGCTCGGTGTAGTCCGATTCGGCCCGGGCCGACATCATGATCATCTCCGCGCCCGAACCGTCGCGGTCCAGCAACTGGACGAGGTCGAAGCCGGATTCCTCGCCCAGCCCGATGTCGACCAGGATGAGGTCCGGCTGCAGCGACTCGGCCTGGCTGAGCGCCTCGGCGATGCTCGAGGCGACGCCGAGGACCGTCAGGCCCTCGCGTTGCAGAAGGGCGCGGGCGGCTTCCAGGAAGGGTCCGTTGTCATCGACGAGCAGGCAGCGTAAAGGCACTGGATCATGTTGCCAGGGCCGCGGGATTGCGCGCATTACAGCTAGCAGGAATCTCACAGGTCGGGCCCAGGTCGCCGGCTGGCTTCCGGCTAGCCGGTAGCGGCTTTGGCCGCTCGCCGGGCAGCTCTGGGCCCGCCCCTGCGCGATGGTGGGCCATGGCCGCGGCAAGGCGCCGCGTGGCCAGGACTTGAGGAGGCAGCGATGTCCACCGTCGGACAGACTGCGGCCGGAGTGACCGTCCCCGACACCAAGCTCGCCCGAGACGCGACCGAGCTGGTGCGCGACTGCACCACCGACCTGATCTATCACCATTCCCGCCGGGTCTTCTGGTTCGGCAGCTTGCAGGGCCGTACCCGCGGCCTCAGCGTCGACCCGGAGCTGCTCTACGTCGCGGCGATGTTCCACGATCTCGGCCTCAACCAGGAATTTCGCACCAGCGGCCGACGCTTCGAGGTCGACAGCGCCGGCGAGGCGCGAAAGTTCCTGCAGGGCCACGGCGTGCCTGAGGACAGCGTTCGCCGGGTCTGGACGGCCATCGCCTTGCACACCACGCCCGGCATCCCCGAGTTCATGGAGCCCGAGGACGCGCTGGTCACGGCCGGGGTCGAATACGACGTGCTCGGCATCGGCTACCACGACATCAGCGACGCCAGCCGCGCGGAGATCATCGCCTTGCATCCGCGGCCGGACTTCAAGCGCGCCATCCTGCGGGCGTTCACCGAGGGCATCGCGCCGAAGCCGGAGACGACGTTCGGCAATGTCAAAGCCGACGTCCTGGAGCGATTCGTGCCCGGCTACCAGCGCGCCAACTTCGTGGACATCATCGAGAACTCCGACTGGCCGGAGTAAGCGCCGAACGGCGCGGTACCCGTTAGCACCCAGCGACGACGGGCACTGACCGTGATGCATCGGCCCTCAGCTCGCGCGAAGCTGTACTCGTCCTGCCAATGAGCACGCTGAGAACGACACCGTAAGAACGAACAACCACCGAACTGCTGAGGAGGCCAGGCCATGGACAACCACCAGGAGCTGACTCCGGACGAGGCCAGCCGGATGGCGCTCACCGCGCTCGCCGCGGACCTGGAGCACTGGGCCCGCGGCGCATCCGTCGACGGACGGGTGGGCCTGACTGACCTGACGCAAGCGCTCGACGTGGTCCGCCAGGCCAGCAGGCCCGACCGGTCAATTGGCGGTCACTGAGCACGACCTCACGACGGTCCCGTCCCGAAGGAGCCTCGATGACCATTGACACCATTGAGACCTTTGCGCCTGGGCCGACCCAGTCACCTAGCTGCGCCTGGACCGACATCAGCTCACTGCCGGCGCTGGCGGCACTGCCGGAACTGCCGGCACGGGCGGCACGGCCGAGGCCCGCGTCCGGGCCGGGGCGCCTCCTCGCTGGCCGCTACCGGCTCGAGCGGGTGATCGGCCGGGGCGGCATGGGCAACGTCTGGCTCGCCGCCGATGAGATCCTCAACCGAGCGGTCGCGGTCAAGGAGTTCACGTTGCCCGAGGAAGTCGTGGATCGAACGGCCGCTAGCGCGCGGGTCCTCAATGAGGCCCAAGCCGCGGCGCACGTGAGCCACCCCGGCGTCGTCAGCGTTTACGACTTGGCCCTGTCCGAGGGCCAGCTCTGGATCGTCATGGAGGCCTTGTCGGGACCGACGTTAGCCGACGCCATCCGGCAAGAGGGTCGACTGGACCCGGCGCGAGTCGCGGACATCGCCCGCCAATTGCTGGCGGCTTTGCACGCGGTCCACCGCGCGGGCATCGTCCATCGCGACGTGAAGCCCAGCAATGTTCAGTTGAGCGAGTCGAGCCGTGTCGTGCTCATCGATTTCGGCTTGGCCTCGCACGGCGACACGGCAGCGCCGATCAAGGCCGGCCAGGTCGTCGGCAGTCCTCCCTTTATGGCGCCGGAGTCGATTCACGACGGACGGTTCGGCCCGGCATCGGACATGTTCTCCCTCGGCGCCACCCTGTACGCGGCCGTCGAGGGACGACAGCCCTTCGGCCAGCTGTCCACCTTCTCCACCCTGCGGGCCGTGCGAAACGAGGCGCCGCCGCCGGCCCGGCACGCCGGCCCGCTGCGACCGGTGATCGACGGCCTGCTCACCAAGGATCCGGCCGCCCGGCTGAGCCTGGCCCAGGCCCAGCACTACCTCACGTCGCTCGACTTCGCCGATTCCCGGCTAGCTGCTATCGCGGTGTAGCACCAACCTCCCCCCAGGATGGTCGCTGGCAGTCCCGACCTGAGACCGCTTCTGAGCCAGGCTGAAAGTGACCCTTTGGCCCGCGGCTCGGGAGCGTTTCATGCAGCTAGCAAAAGAGATTCGTCCATACCTGCGACGGTGGCAGCCGCGGCGTTCGATCGCCGTATCGCCAAGTCGACGGGGTCGGAGACTGGTGGTCCCGGCGCTCGTCGCGGCCATCATCCTCCTCGACCAGAGCGTGAAGTGGTGGGCCTGGCGACACATCCCCGCCGTGATCAACCAGGGGGGCGACGTCCTGGTCGGAGCGACCATCAGCCGCTGGTACGCCGATCCCGTCCAAGGCACCCTGCTCGACCTGCTCGACCTCGGCGTGTTGAGCACCGCCTTAACGCTCTTGTGGCGCCGCCGGCACTCGCTGGCGGTGCTCATCACTGGCGGCATGATGCTCGGCGGCTGGAGCAGCAATCTGCTCGATCGCCTCTTCATGCATTACCTCACCGCTCCGGGCAGCAACCGCGGCGCGGTCGACTTCATGCACCTGGGCCGGCACTACTACAACGTCGCCGACCTGTTCATCATCGCGGGAACGCCCTTATTCGTGCTGGCCGTTGGCGCCCACTGGGTCGCCGTCGCGTTGGCCCGCGTGAGTCCGCGGCCGCAGATCCGGCCGAGCTATGACCAGCTACCTGGGCCCTCCTCAGACGCCGCATTCGACAACCGGGCGGTTCGGGCCGACCTCGTCGGAGTCGGCGCCTCGCCCGCAGCGAGCGGATTGCTCGATCAGGGTCAGTCCAGCCGATGACCTCCTCCTAGCACGCCAACAGCGCCGGCCGGGGCCGGCGCTGTTGGCGTGCTGCGGGTGCGGGGCGGGTGCGGGGCGGCTAAGGCTGCGACGGCTGGCCGAGAATGGTGGCCACCACGGCCGAGAAGTCAAGGTCGGCCGCGTCCTCCTCCTGCGCCTCATCCAGCCAACAGCTGACGCTCTCGGCGGTGTCGAGGGAGATGCCGGCCTTGCCGGCGGCGTCGACCGCGAGATGCATGTCCTTGGCGGCC
>JAOPUY010000224.1 GCA_025963265.1 Frankiales bacterium
TCGTGGTCACCGACGAGTCTGGACCGATCGCGCTGGCCGGCGTGATGGGCGGTGGGTCGACCGAGATCTCCGACTCGACCACCGACATCGTCCTAGAAGCCGCGCACTGGGACCCGGCCTCGATCGCCCGTGCGGTCCGTCGGCACAAGCTGCCCTCCGAGGCCGCCAAGCGATTCGAGCGCGGCGTCGACCCGGCCATCGCCGCGGTGGCTCTGCAGCGGGCCGTCGACTTGCTGGTCGAGCACGGCGGGGCCCGTCCCGCGCCGGGCTTCACCGTCGTCGGCTCCGGCCCGGCGCCCGTCCAGATTCCGTTGGAGGTGTCCCGGGCCGCCCGCCTGTCCGGGCTGGCGATCGACGAGGCGACGGTGCGGGCTCGCCTCGAGCAGGTCGGTTGTGCCGTCCTTGTGCGCGACGAGCCGTCGACCCACGTGGCCGAGCACTCCGCCGCCCCCATCTCGCCGGCCGAACTCGGCGGCGAAATCCTGGTCACCCCGCCGACCTGGCGACCCGATCTGACCGACCCGGTCGACCTGGTCGAGGAGGTCGTCCGGCTCGAGGGCTATGACCGCATTCCATCGACCTTGCCGCCTTCGCCGGCCGGCATCGGGTTGACCGGCAGTCAGCGCCTGCGGCGCTCGGTCTCGCGAGAGCTCGCCGCCGCCGGGTACAGCGAGGTGCTGAGCTACCCGTTCGTCGCGCCGAGCGTGCACGACGTGTTCGGGCTGGCCGCCGACGACCCGCGCCGCCAGGCCGTCCGGCTGGCCAACCCGCTGTCGGACGCCGAGCCGGAAATGCGGACCTCGCTGCTGCCCGGGCTGTTGGCGACGCTGGGCCGCAACCTCGGCCGCGGCAACCGCGACCTCGCGGTCTTCGAGATGGGCCTGGTGTACCGAGCGGCGCCGTCGGCCGAGCCGCCGCCGCAGCTCGGCGTGACTCGTCGCCCGACGCCCGCTGAGCTGATCTCGGTCGAGCGAGCGATCCCCGAGCAGCCTCGCCACGTCGCCGTAGCCCTCACCGGGGACTTCGAGCTCCCCGGGTGGCTGGGGCCGGGACGGGCCGGGGACTGGACGGACGCCCTGGCCGCGGCCCGACTGATCGCGCGGGCCGCCGGCGCCGCGGTGACCGTGCGCAAGGCCGACATCCCGCCCTGGCATCCCGGCCGTTGCGCCGAAGTGCTGCTCGACGGCGCCGTGGTCGGCGCCGCCGGCGAGCTGCACCCCCGGGTGCTGGCCGAGCTCGGCCTGCCCGAGCGGACCTGCGCGATGGAGTTGAACCTCGACCGGTTCCCGCCGCCGCGACCCGCGAGCGCCCCCGAGCTGTCCAGCTTCCCCCCGGTCTTGCTCGACCTCGCGCTGGTCGTGGCCGAGGACGTGCCAGCGGCCGAGGTGCTCTCGGCCGTCGAGGCGGGCGCGGGCCAGCTGCTGGAATCGGTCCGGTTGTTCGACGTGTACGCCGATGAGTCGAAGCTGGGGCGCGGGCTGAAGTCGCTGGCGTTCGCCCTCCGGTTCCGAGCTCCCGACCGCACGCTGACGATCGAGGAGGCGACGGCCGCGCGCGATCAGGCCGTGGCCGAGGCGCACCGAAGGGTCGGGGCGACGATCCGGGGTTGACCGTCCCCGGCCCCGGGGCTGAATTGTTTTGCGTGATGGTGCATAATCTCTCGTATGGGAATCACAGTCGCAGTCGCCGGAGCCAGCGGGTATGCCGGCGGCGAGTTGCTTCGCCTGCTCGCTGGCCATCCGGAGTTCGAGGTCATCGCCGCGACCGCGCACGCCAACGCCGGCGAGCGCATCGCCGACCTGCATCCCAACCTCGTGAGCTACGGCGATCAGCGCTTCGCGCCGACCGAGCCGGCCAACCTGAGTCCAGCCGAGCTGGTGTTCCTCGCGCTGCCGCACGGTCAATCGGCCGCGGTCGCCGCACAGCTGCCGGCGAGCTGCCGGATCGTCGACGTCGGCGCGGACTTCCGGCTGCGCGACGCCACCGCCTGGGAGCTGTACTACGGCGGTCCGCACGCTGGCACCTGGACCTACGGGCTGCCGGAACTGCCCGGCCAACGGGCGAAGATCGCGGCCAGCACCCGAGTCGCGAACACCGGCTGCTACGCCGTGGCCATCATCAGCGCCCTCGCGCCGCTGATCGCCGCTGACCTCGTCGAGGCCGAGGACGTGGTGGTGGTCGCGTCCTCCGGAACCTCGGGCGCCGGTCGGTCGGCCAAGGTCAGCCTGTTGGCCAGCGAGGTCGTCGGCGACCTCACCGGCTACAAGGTCGGCGCCCATCAGCACGTCGCCGAGATTCTGCAAGCCACCGGCGCCCGCACGCTGTCGATGACGCCGGTGCTCGCCCCGATGCCGCGCGGCCTGCTGGCCACCGTCACCGCCCGCCCGACCAGCTCCGCAGCGACCGCGGCCGACGTCCGGGCCGCGCTGGCTCAGGCCTATCAGGACGAGCCCTTCATCCATCTGTTGCCCGACGGCGTCCAGCCGCGCACCGCCGCGACCTTCGGCTCCAACTCGGTGCACCTGCAGGCGGTCCTCGACATCAGCTCGGGGCGGGTCGTGGTGACGAGCGCGATCGACAACTTGGGCAAGGGCGCCGCGGGCCAGGCGCTGCAGAACGCCAACATCATGCTCGGGCTCGCTGAGGGCACCGGGCTCGCCGTGAACGGCGTCGCGCCGTGACCGTCACCGCGGCCGCCGGCTTCCGGGCGGCGGGCGTGGCGGCCGGTCTCAAGACGAGCGGTGCGCCCGACATCGCGCTCGTCGTCAACGACGGTCCCTCCGACGCGGTCGCCGCGGTGTTCACCGCCAACCGGGTCAAGGCGGCGCCGGTGCTCTGGTCGGCCCAAGCCGCGGCCGACGGACGGGCCCGGGCGGTTGTGCTCAACTCCGGCGGCGCTAACGCCTGCACCGGTCCGGCCGGATTCGGCGACACCCACGCCACCGCCGAGCAGGTCGCGCGACTGCTGGGGCTCGGGGCCGGCGAGGTGCTGGTCTGCTCGACCGGTCTGATCGGCGAACGCTTGCCGATGGCCAAGCTGCAGGCCGGAGTCGTCGCCGCGCACGCGGCGCTGGTCGCCGACGGCGGTCCGGCGGCCGCCGAGGCGATCCGGACGACTGACACCGTCGCGAAAACGGCCGTGCTCACCCACCCGGACGGTTGGACGATCGGCGGCATGGCCAAGGGGGCCGGGATGCTGGCGCCCAGCCTGGCCACGATGCTCTGCGTGCTCACCACCGATGTCGCGCTCGCAGCCGAGGACCTCGACGTCGCTTTGCGGAACGCGGTCCGGGTCACCTTCGACCGGCTGGACTCCGACGGCTGCATGTCGACCAACGACACGGTCATCCTGATGGCCAGCGCCGCCACCGGACTCACGCCGGCCCCGGCCGACTTCGCCCAGGCGCTGACAGCGGTCTGCGGCGAGCTGGCCGCAGCCCTGCTCGCCGACGCCGAAGGGGCGACCAAAGAGGTCGAGATCCGGGTGACCGGCGCGGCCGACGAGGATGACGCCGTCGAGGTCGGTCGCTCGATCGCCCGCAACAACCTGCTCAAGTGCGCGTTATTCGGCAACGACCCGAACTGGGGCCGCGTGCTGGCGGCGATCGGCACGACCACAGCCGCCTTCGACCCGGACCGACTCGACGTCGCCATCAACGGCGTGCAGGTCTGCCGGGCCGGCGCGGCCGGCGACAGCCGGGACCTGGTCGACTTGACCGGCCGCCACATCCAGATCGTCGCCGACTTGAACGCCGGGTCGGCCACCGCGACCATCCACACCAACGACCTCTCGCACGCCTACGTCGAAGAGAACTCGGCGTACTCCTCATGACCGCGTCGTTCGAAGCGGCGGGCCTAAAGGCCGCCACCCTCATCGACGCCCTGCCCTGGCTCGAGCGCTTCCACGGCAAAATCGTCGTGGTCAAGTACGGCGGCAACGCCATGCTCTCGCCCGAATTGCAGAAAGCGTTCGCCGAGGACGTCGTCTTTCTGCGCTACGCCGGCATCCGGCCGGTCGTGGTGCACGGCGGCGGACCGCAGATCACCGAACACCTCAACCGGCTCGGCATCGCCAGCGAGTTCCGGGGCGGCCTGCGGGTGACCACCCCGGAGGCGATGAAGGTGGTGCGGATGGTGTTGGTCGGGCAGGTCAACGGCGAGGTCGTCAACCTGATCAACGACCACGGCGCGTTCGCCGTCGGATTGTCCGGCGAGGACGGCGGATTGTTCACCGCCGAGCGGCGCCCGGCGGTGGTCGACGGCGTGGAGGTCGACATCGGCCAGGTGGGCGACGTCGTCGAGGTCGATCCGAGCACGGTGCTCGCGCTGCTGGACGCCGGCCGGATACCGGTGATCGCCACGGTGGCCCGTGGCCGGGACGGCCAGTCCTACAACGTCAACGCCGACACCGCGGCCGCGGCCCTGGCCGCTGCCGTGCAGGCCGAGAAGCTCATCGTGCTGACCGATGTGGCGGGCCTGTACGCCGATTGGCCGGACAGCACCGAGGTGATCAGCGAGCTGCGGGCCAGCGAGCTGGCGGCCATGCTCCCGTCGCTGTCCTCGGGCATGGTCCCGAAGATGGAGGCCTGCCTGCGGGCGGTCCAGGCCGGCGTGCCCAGGGCCACCGTGCTGGACGGACGAGAACTGCACGCGCTGCTATTGGAGATCTTCACCAGCGAGGGGATTGGGACGATGGTGCTTCCAGATGAGTGAGCTCCAGCAGCGGTGGCAGTCGGTGATGATGGACACCTACGGCGTGCCGCCGATCGCGCTGATCAGCGGTCGCGGTTGCCGAGTGGTGGACTCTGAGGGCTCGAGCTACCTCGACTTCATCGCCGGCATCGCGGTGTCCTCGCTCGGTCACGCCCACCCGGCGCTGATCGAGGCGGTCAGCACTCAGGTCGCGACGATCGCCCACACCTCGAACCTGTTCATCCACGAGCCCGGCGTGGCCTTGGCTGAGAAGCTGCGCGAGTTGGTCGGTCATCCGGACGCGCGCGTGTTCTTCGCCAACGACGGCACCGAGGCCAACGAGTGCGCCCTGAAGATGGCCCGCCTGCACGGCCGCGCCGCCGATCCGTCCGGGCAGAAGCTGACCGTGGTCTCGACCGAGAACAGCTTCCACGGCCGGACGTTGGGCTCGCTGTCGATCACCGGCAACCCGGCCAAGCGCATCCCGTTCGAACCGCTTCCCGGCCCGGTCACCTTCGTGCCGTACGGCGACGTCGACGCGCTGGCGGCGGCGGTGGACGCCTCGGTGGCGGCGGTCTTCCTGGAGCCGACCCAGGGCGAGGGCGGCATCATCCCGGCGCCGCCCGGCTACCTGGCGGCGGCCCGCGCGATCTGCGATGCGGCCGGCGCCCTGCTGGTCATCGACGAGGTCCAGAGCGGGATCGGCCGAACCGGCGAGTGGTTCGCCAGCTCCGCGGCCGGCATCCGCCCGGACATCATCACACTGGCCAAGGGACTCGGTGGCGGGCTGCCCATCGGCGCCTGCATCGGCATCGGGGCCGCGGCCGAGCTGCTGACGCCGGGCAGCCATGGCAGCACCTTCGGCGCCAACCCGGTGTGCTGCGCGGCGGCGTTGGCCGTGCTGAACACCATCGCCGAGCAGGACTTGCTGGCTCAGGTCCGCGAGGTCGGCGCGGTGCTCGGCCAGTCGTTGTCGGCCCTGGTCGGTGGCCCGGTGATCGAGGCCCGGGGCAGCGGACTGTGGCGCGGGTTGGTCCTGGCCCAGGACGACGCGGCCGAGGTCGAGGCGGCGGCGCGCTCGCGCGGCCTGCTGGTGAACGCGGTCAAGCCGGACGTGATCCGCTTGGCCCCGCCGTTGATCGTGACCCGGGCCGAGGTCGCCGAGGCCGTCGACATCCTCACCTCCGCGCTGTCGGCGGTGTACCCGGGCGCCGGACTCCGCTTGGAGCGCGCTCGATGATCCGGCACCTGCTGCGCGATGACGATCTGAGCCCGAGCGAGCTGACCGAGGTCCTGGACCTGGCCGATCGGATGAAGGCCGACCGACACGGGTTCCGGCCGTTGGCCGGTCCCCGAACGGTCGCGGTGATCTTCGACAAGCCCTCGACCCGGACCCGGGTGTCCTTCAGCGTCGGGATCAGCGAGCTCGGCGGGTTCCCGATGGTCATCGACTCGCACTCCAGTCAACTGGGCCGGGGGGAGTCGGTGGCCGATACGATCCGAGTGCTGGATCGGCAAGTCGCCGCGATCGTCTGGCGGACGTTCGCCCAAGATCGCATCGAGACGATGGCCGCGCACAGCGCGGTCCCCGTCCTCAACGCGCTGACCGATGACTTCCACCCGTGTCAGATCTTGGCCGACCTGCAAACCATCCGCGAGAACAAGGGCCGATTGGCCGGACTGACGATGAGCTACGTGGGCGACACCGCCAACAACATGGCCAACTCCTACCTGTTGGGCGGGGCGAGCGCCGGCCTGCACGTGCGGCTGGCCGGTCCGGCCGAGCGGTCGCCGGACGCGGCGGTGGTGGCCGAGGCCCGCCGGATAGCGGCCGCCACCGGAGGATCGGTGCTGGTCGGCACCGACCCGGCCGCCGCCTTCGACGGTGCGGACGTCGTCGTGACCGACACCTGGGCCTCGATGGGCGACGAGCTCGCGGCGGCCACGCGGGAACGTCAGTTTCGCCCCTACGCGGTGACCGCGGACGCGCTGGCCCGGGCGGCCTCCGACGCGATCGTGCTGCACTGCCTGCCGGCCTACCGCGGCAAGGAG
>JAOPUY010000272.1 GCA_025963265.1 Frankiales bacterium
CACCCCTACGTGAGCGGGGCGACAGGGAACGGGTGATATGCGAGGTATTAGGATCGCCTATGGTTTGGGATACGCTCAGCCGACTCCCAGCTCCGACCCTTGAGGTGACCCTTGCCGACCTGGCCCCTGCCCCGTCGATTTCCCGCCGCCGCCGCGTTGCTGTTGTTCGCCGCCACGGTGGTCGCGATCGGTGCCGCGAGCCAGCCGGCCGCCGCCGCGCCAATCTGCACCTCAAGCGCCCCGCTCACCACGACCGCGCAACTGTGGGCGTCGTGGGACCAGATCTCCTCGCTCGCGCGCACCAGCTATCAGGCCACTGATGGCCACGGGACCTTCGCCGGGGTCAGCTACAACGGAGTGGACAGCTTGAAGGTGATCAAGTGGCGGGCCGGCATCACGACCGTGCTCGACGAGTTCACCTACGCCGTCGGCCAGGATTACGACCCGTCAGCGGCCGTCCGCGTGGCGGGCATCAGCGCCGCCGGTGACGTCGTCGTCGTCGCACAACGCGTCGGTCTGCATGTTCCGCTGTATCGGTTTCAGGGGTTTCGCTATTCAAATGGGCACCGATACACACTGGCTCAGAGCGCCTCGTGGAGTTCGGTCGAACCGAGCAGCGTCAACGCGGCTGGTTTGATCGTCGGGACCGTCCGGGGCACGGATTGGGACAACAGTCACGTCGTGGAGTGGACGGGCCCCGGATCCGGGCGAGTGAGTGACGTCGGCGGCGTCGGTACGACCGACGCGGCAGTCGATAGCCGAGGCGACATCGCCTACGACATCCCAACGCAGTTCATGGTCGGGACGGTGAAGTTAGCGAACAGGGCGGTGATCAAACTAGCCAACATACCCCCAGTAGCCGACGCCCAGTACGTTTCAGTCGAGGGAGCTATCGGCAACATTTTCTATGGACGGGCCATCGTCGACAACCACGCCGATCGACTCGTGACGTGGACCCTGCCGCCCAACGCTGCCGCGGGCTCAACGGTTCTGCCGAAGGTGGTTCACAACGCTCAGTACGCGCTTGCCGCTGGCAACTCCGGGGATTTCGTGCTTCAGACGACGGGCTACGCGCCGGGGTTTGGGACCCAACTCCTGTTCATGCGCGATGGCTTCACCTATCCCCTCCCGGCCCAACCGCCCTACCCTGAGCCGCTCTACGTGGTGGACCCGACCGGTGCAGTGGTCTATACCGACCACGACGGTGCTGCCCGGTTCTATCGCTGCCATCAGAACCCGGCCGACCACAGCCCGCGCGGCGCGCTCGACGGGCCGTCGGTGAAGGGATCGACCGTCACCCTGCGCGGCTGGGCCTTCGACCCGGACGCCACCTCGGCCTCGTTGTCGGTCGACGTCTACGACCAGACCTCGGGCCGACACATGGTTGGACGCTTCGCGGCCACCGGCGCCAGCCCCGACGTCGACAAAGCCCGAGGCATCAAGGGAAACCACCGCTACAGCGTGACCTTCGCGGCGACCGACGGCCGGCACACCTACTGCGTCTACGCCATCAACGCCGGCTACGGCACCACCAATCCGGCGCTCGGCTGTCGAAGCGTCCTCGTGCACGGCGCCCCGTCCGGCGCGCTTGACCACGTCACGGCCAGCTCGACGACGGCCACCCTGTCCGGCTGGGCGATCGACGCCGACGCCCCGGCCCAAGCCCTGAAGATCCACATCTACGACGCCACCAGCGGAAATCGGTTCGTCGGGGCCTTCGACTCGACCGTGGCCCGGCCCGACGTCAACCGGGTCAAACACGTCTCCGGCGTGCACGGCTACGCGATCACCATCCCGACCACGGCGGGCCGCCATGTGTTCTGCAGCTACGCCATCAACGTCGGCCCGCCCGCGACCAACCCCCGGCTCGGCTGCCAGGCAGTGACCGCGCGTTAAGCCCAGGCGGCGACGATCTGATCGACGGTGACCACCGGCGCGAACGGCCGGACGCTCTTGACCAGCACTTCCTCCCCGTAGCTACGGGGGAAACCGCCTGAGGCATCGCTGGCCACGACGGCGTCAAAGCCCTCGTCGATCGCCGTCATCATCATCGACAGCACGCCGGCGTTGAGGGTCACGCCGGCCAGGATGACCGTCCGCACCCCGAGCGCGCGCAACGTCGAGACCGCCCCTGACCCGCTCAGGCCCCCCATGCCGCCGAGTCGCGACACCACGAAGTCGCTCGGCGCCACGCCGATTTCGGGCAGCACCGCGCTGAACTCGTCCGGGCTGAGCGCCGGGCCCGCGGACTGGGTGTGCCGGGACACGACGCCCCCGGTCCGGCCGCCCCGTCCGTCCGCGCGGGGGCGAGCGACCGCGTGCACGACGTCGACCCCGTGGGACCGGGCGGCGAGCACCAACCGGGCGACGTTGGGCACGATCCAGCGAGTCGCCTCAGCGATCGCCGGCAAGACCGAGTGCTCGCCGAGGATGCCGACCTGGCACTCGTTGATGACGATCGCCGTGTGCTGCGGCGCCACTAGCTCGGTGATGTCGATCGCCACGTCAACTCCGGTCTCTCGGCTCGCGGCCGATGCTCAGCAGTGAAAGGTTTCGTCAATCTATGCCCTAGCCGCCCGAGGGGGCTGCGGTGACGTTCAATGAGCAGGTGAACCGCAAGGTCGTCGCGATCGCCGGCGCCGTCGCCGTGGTGCTCGCGGCGGCGGTGTTGAACTCCCAACGCGCCGCGCACGACCGCCGGCAGGCCGCGCCGAGTCCCACTGCCTCGGCGACCGCGAGCCCCAGCCCGAGCGCCGGACCGGCTGGTTTCGTCTGCGCGACCTTCGAGGCGCTGGGCGAGATGATCGAGGCCGGCGCGCCGATGCGGACGCCCGGCCACGACAGCCTGGTGGTCACCTCGGTCCGGTGCACGGATCAGGAGGAGGACGAGCGCGCCAGCCAAGTGCAGATCCGGGATGTCTCCGACGACGGACGGATCTTGAGCGTCCTGATCCGTCCCGAGCAGATGCTGCACGTCGCGTCGCTGAGCGTCGACGGGGAACGTGTCACCGTGATCGCGGTGCAAGCCGCGCCGCCGCTCGGCAGCGGCCTGAAGGCCCCGGGAGACCTCGGCAGCGCCTTCTCCTTCAGCTACATCTTCAACGGACGCACCACCACGGCCAGCGCGCCGCGGCGGGTCGCGCTGGGCTGCGCGGCCCAGGACCTGCAGGTGAGCGTCGCCCAGCTGCCCAGCTCGGCCGTCCTGCACTTT
>JAOPUY010000093.1 GCA_025963265.1 Frankiales bacterium
GATGCACGCCGACCAGGGAGTACGTCGTGCCCCGGGTGCTCACCGCGCGCTGCTCGCTCCACATCGAGCGGATCACGTCGATGGCCTCCTGCAGCGCCACGATGGACTCACCAGCGCTGCGTCGCCCGCCCCCCATCGCCGCGATGGCATCCCAGAACGCGCCGGCGCCGAGCCCGAGCTCGACCCGTCCCCCGGAGAGCAGGTCAAGTGTGGCGGCGGACTTGGCCAGCACCGCCGGCGGCCGCAGCGGCAGACTGGCGACGTCCGGGAACACCCGCAGTCGCGAGGTGCGGGCGGCGATCACGCTGAGCAAGGTCCAGGTGTCGAGGAAACTGCCCATGTACGGATGGTCCTGCACGCCCAGCAGTTCGAACCCGAGCTCGTCGAGTTCCTGGGCGGCGGTGACGAGTCGCGCCGGGTGGTCGGCGGTCGGCGTCAGGAAGTAGCCAAACTCGAGGTCGCGGCCGTAATCGTTCATCAGTGGCTCCCAAAGGTTGAGTTCTAGCTTCAACCACTACCGCGCCGTGAATAATCCTTGCGCACGCATCGATATCAGCTGTTCGTGAGCTGGCGCCGCTCGACTAGGTCGGCGACGGCGGCGGCATCGGAGTCCGCGATCGCCTCGACGAGGTCGGCCTGCAGTCTCAGCCGGCGCGGCCGGTGGCCCGGCTGGCTCTCCTCCGCGCCGCTGTTCTCGACGCTGGCCTCGATGGTCGCCAGTAACGAGAGGTAGACCTGGCGCAGCACCGCGTTCGGTGAAATCTGCGCGATTCGCCGGTGCAGTGCCCAGTCGGCTCGCACGAACTCCACCGGCGAGTCGAGGCGTCTGGTCATCGCGGTCAGCAGCCGCCGTAGCTCGCCGACGTCCTCCGGTCGCGCGTAGCGGACCGCGTCGGCCAGCATGACCGGTTCCAACGCGTCGCGGACGACGATCGCGTCCGCCGTAGCGACGTCGGCCGGCCGGGCCAGCGGGCCCGGCTGGGACTCAACCGCCGCCGGTTCGGGCTCCGGGCTCGGATCGGCGCCGGCCCCAGACCCAGCCAGGTTGCGTAGCACGCGCTCCAAGCCGACCCGAATGGCCTCGATCTGCCGCTGCGTCATGGGGTCGCCGAACCAGCGTTTGATGCCGGCCAAGTGCAAAGGCGCCGCCCGCCGCAGCCGCTCGCGACCGCGGTCGGTGAGTTCCACCGTCCGGTTTCGTCGGTCGGCCGCCACCGCCACCCGGCGGATGAAGCCGGCCGTCTCGAGCTTGGCCAGCACCCGGCTCAGGCCGCTCTGCCCCATCAGCGTCAGCTCGACCAGTTCGCGCTGGGTGATGGCCTGGCGCGCTTCGGCCAGGTGCATCAGCACCTCGTACCAGGACAGCTCCAGACCCTGCTCGCGCAGCATCTCCTCGGCTAGCTGCTTGAGCAGGCGGTCGTTGGCGTGCAGCATGGTGCGCCACGCGGCGACGTCGGGCCGGTCTTGGGCGGGCATCCATCGATTCTATGCGCCCGCATTGATTTCGGCTCGGCGGCCGCGATCGTCAGCGCTTGGCGCGAGCGGTGTTCAAGGCGACGGCGGCGCGGATGAGCTCCTGCAACGCCTGCTCGTCGATCTCCTCGCCCTCGTGAACGTCGATCGCCCGCCGGGTGTTGCCCTCGAGGCTGGAGTTGAACAGGCCGGCGGGGTCGGCCAACGAGGCCCCCTTGGCGAAGGTCATCTTCACGACGCTCTTGTAGGTCTCACCGGTGCACAAGATGCCGGCATGCGACCACACCGGGACCCCGCGCCACTTCCACTCCTCGACGACTTCGGGATCGGCCTGCTTGATCAGGGCTCGGATCCGAGCGAGCGTCTGGCCCCGCCAATCGCCCAGTTCCGCGATTCTCGCGTCGATGAGCTGCGCCGGAGAGTCGTTGCTTTCTCCGACCGACGAGGCGCTGTTCGACTGCTGCATGACTGCTCGCTCCCTCCTCAGGCCGCCCTCGACGGCGGCGGCGCTCCACTGCCGTCGTCGTCCCGGGCCCAGTTCGTGCTCCTAGGCTACGGGCTCGAACCGGCGAGCGAGCGCGCCCGGCGGCGAGTCAGCGAGGCAGCGTCGGGAGGTGGCTCGGGACGTCGATCGGGGGCGCGTTGCGGTGGGCCTCGGACCACTCGGACACTGCGGTCGGCCGCGCGATGTGGAAGCCCTGGGCGCCCTGCACCCCGAGGACGGTGGCGGCTCGCAACTCGGGCTCGGTCTCGATTCCCTCCGCGATCACCGTCGCCCCGATGTCACCGGCGAAGGAGGTGACCGCCTTGACGAGCGCACGCTTGCCGGGATCTGTGTCGAGGCCGGCGATCAGCGCGCGGTCGAGCTTGATGTAGTCCGGCTGCAAAGCGAGGATGTGGCGGAACGAGGCATACCCGGCGCCCGCGTCGTCGACGGCCAGCCGCAGGCCTTGGCGGCGCAGGGCCTGCGTTTTCGCCGTCAGCGCTTGGTAGTCCTCGACGCCGACGTGCTCGGTGATCTCGACGACGAGGCGCGCCGGATTCCAGCCTGACCGGCGGATGAGTCCGTCGAGCGCGCCGGTCAGCAGCGTCGCCGGCGAGACGTTCACCGACATGTACAGCTCGGGCGGAAGCGTCGCCGCGCCCCAGCTGAGGGCCTGCTGCAGCGCGGTGAGTTCCAGTTCGACGCCGAGCCCGACTCCGGCCGCGGCGGCGAACCACTTGTCGGGTCCGAGCATCGGTTTCGAATGCGGGAAGCGGGACAGCGCTTCCGCGCCGACGGCCCGGCCGGACGTGGTGTCGATGATGGGCTGGAACACGGTGGTCATGACCCGGTCCTCGATCAAGGTCTGGATCTGCTGCTTGAGTCGGTGTGTTCGCCGGCTCTCCGGCAGCCCCTCTAGGCCGCGCAGCGTGCCGGTGAAGCCGACCGCGTTCCCGTGTTGGTCGGTCTCGACCAGGCCGCTGCAGAGGAAGTCACGAAACTCACCGCTCCTGGTCCGAAAGGTGAACTCCTCGTCCTTCCACCCTCGATCAGCCCCGGAGCACGTCCCGGTGAGCTTGTCGGCGCGTTCGTGTTCAAAGTCGGCGAGAATCGTCGACGCCGGCTGGCCGATCAGTTCCTCGGGCTGGTAGCCCAGGTAGGTCGTCACCGTGGGCGCCAGATAGCTGAACCGCCCGTCGCGGGTCTCCCACAGCAGCTCCTGGCAGGACTCGGCGATCGCCATGAGGCGGCGGTCGGCCTGGGTCTGCCGCAACCGCTCGGCTCGACGCCAGCGCCGGTGGAAGGCCGACCAGGCGCCCAAGCGCAGCGAGAGCAATAACAGCGAGATGGCGACCACCGCCGGTGCGGGCTTGGGCAGGTCGGCGGGATGGCCGGACCAACCGATGAGCAGGGCCGAGGGAAGCGACAACGCAGCCACCAGGCACCAGCCGAGCAAGGAACCGCGCCGAGCGAACACGCCACCGCCCTTCCTACTGAGTGGACGGCGG
>JAOPUY010000292.1 GCA_025963265.1 Frankiales bacterium
GCGGCCCAGAAGTTGGTGCAGACCGACAAGGTCTTCGCCATCATCAGCGTCACCTCGGACATGTACGGAGCCGAGCCCTACTTGCTGAAGGCGGGCATTCCGGTGGTCGGCACCGGCTTCGACGGACCGGAGTGGGTCGTCCAGTCGAACTCCAACATGGTCGACGTCGAGGGCCCTTCCAATCCCGCGACCGTGTACACCACGACTGCACTGGAGATGAAGGCCCTCGGGGTGACCAAGTGCGGCTCGGTCGGCTACATCGAGTCGCCGAGCGCCTCGCAGTCGGCGATCGCCGCCATTAAGTCGTGCGAGAGCCAGGGCATCCCGGACGGCTTCAACGACAACGTCTCCTTCGGCAGCACCGACATGGCTCCGGTGGCCCTGGCCATGAAGAGCCACGGCGTGGACGGCGTCATCATGGCCACAGTGCCAAACACCGGGTTCGCGTTGGCCGCGGCGCTGCGCCAGCAGGGCGTCAAGCTCAAGGCGTTCATCTTGGAGACCGGCTACGGAGGCGACCTGCTCTCCTCCAGCGCGGCGGTCGCCGCGGCCCAGGGGTTCCAATTCTCCAGCACCGGCCAGCCGGTCGAGATGAACACCCCGGCCACCCAGACGCTGGTCAAGAACCTGGCCGCGGTCGGCGAGACCCGGACCCCCACCTTCGCCGAGCAGACCTCCTACGTGGCGATGGCCGGACTGGTGCGCGGTCTGAAGGACGCCGGCCCCAACGCGTCCCAGTCCTCGTTCCTGGCCGCGATGCGCAAGGTGACCGACTTTGACGCCGACGGCCTGTTCTCCCCGGAGAAGATCAACTTCGGCAGCTACGCCCCGACGCAGTCCTGCAGTTGGCTGGTCACGCTGACCGGAACGAAGTTCGTGCCGCTGCCCAACATTCCGTTCTGCGGGACGAAGGTCGGCTAGCGCCGATCGCGGGCGGAGAATCGGTGGGGAGGCGCCGCGGTGGACTACGGTTCGCCGCGGCGCCTCCGCCATTTCTGCGGCCCGCGCGAGGGAGAATGACTCTCGCAAAGTGAGTACCTATTCATTAAGCTCGACCTATTCATCGGCCCGGCGCCGGCGGTGGAACCACGAGACGACCGACGCCGGATCGCAGCGGCCGATGACGGCTGCCGCCGCCCGATGACCCGAAGCAGTGGCCCAAAGCAGTGACCCGAGACAGTGTCCTGAGACAGTGAACCGAGGCAGAAGGAGCAAGCATGACTGCGCTACAGAGTGAAAGTGGTGTGCTGGCCGGCGATGAGCGGATGCTTATCGACGGCGAGCTGGTGCACACGGCGTCCGGGGCGAAGTTCGACGTGATCAATCCGGCGACGGAGGAGGTGGCGGGCCAGGCGACGGACGGCACCATCGCCGATATGGAACGGGCGGTCGGCGCCGCCCGGCGGGCGTTCGAGGAGACCGAGTGGTCCCGGGACGTGGAGTTCCGCCACCACTGTTTGATGCAGCTTTCAGACGCGCTCGAGGCGAACAAGGAAAACCTGCGCCGGATGGTGATCACCGAGGTCGGGACGCCGGTCTCGATGACCGGCGGTCAGATCGAGATGCCGCTGGCCGAGGTCGGGCACTGGGCCGACTACGGCAAGCGGTTTGAGTACCTAGTCGACACCGGCCTGCACGACACCGGGATGGGGATGGCCCGCCGCTCGATCCAGTTCGATCCGATCGGCGTGGTCGGTGCGATCACCCCGTGGAACTCGCCGCTGTACCTGAATGTGGCCGAGACCGTCCCGGCCCTGATGGCCGGCAACGCGGTGGTGCTCAAGCCGGCTCAACTGACCCCGTGGTCCGGCAGCGAGCTGGTCCGCATCGTCGCCGAGCACACCGACATTCCGGCCGGCATCTTCAACGTGGTGGTCTCCAACGCTAACGAGGTCGGCGCCGCGCTGTCCGCGGACCCGCGGGTCGACATGGTGACCTTCACCGGTTCGACCGCGGTGGGCCGGGCCATCCTGGCCGCGGGAGCTCCGACCGTGAAGCGGGTGATGCTCGAGCTGGGCGGCAAGTCCGCGCACATCGTGCTGGATGACGCCGACTTCACCACCGTGCTGCCCGGCGCGGCGGCGATGGCCTGCGCGATGTCGGGGCAGAGCTGCGTGCTGCCGAGCCGGATCCTGCTGCCGCGGTCGCGGTATGAGGAGGGTCTGCAGATCATGAAGGCCGCCATGGAGGCCATGGCCGTCGGCGATCCGTGGGACCCGAGCATGTTCCAGGGCCCGCAGATCAGCAAGGTGCAGCAGGACAAGATCCTCGGCCTGATCCAGACCGGGATCTCGGACGGGGCGCGGCTCATCACCGGTGGCGGGGTGCCCGAGGGCCTGTCGAAGGGCTACTACATCCAGCCGACGATCCTGGCCGATGTCGACCCGGACGCGACGGTGGCCCAGAACGAGATCTTCGGCCCAGTGCTTTGCGTGATTCCCTACGACACGGAGGACGAGGCGATCGCCATCGCCAACAACTCCATCTACGGCCTGTCGGGCCAGGTGTCGAGCGCGGACGAGGGGCGAGCCATGAACGTGGCGTTGCGGATGCGCACCGGCAGCATCACCGTCAACGGTGGGGGCTTCTTCGGCCTGACCAGCCCGTTCGGCGGCTACAAGCAGAGCGGTTTGGGCCGGCGCAACGGCGAACAGGGCTTCGAGGAGTACCTGGAGATCAAGACGATCGGCCTGCCTGCTAACTAGCAGCGGACTGGGGGCGGGACTTCGCTAGCCGAGGTCCCGCCCCCGTTCACTCCGACTCCGCCCCGACCACGGTGCCGGCGGCGACCAGTGCCAGTTCCGGGTGCGACAGCGTGTCGACGCCGCGTGCCCGGTGTCGTTGCGCGACCGGAATGAGCAGCGCGGCCAAGGCGCTGAGGACCAAAGCCCCGCCCAGCATGAGGAAACCGTGGGTGTAGCCCGACTCTCTGGGCACCCCGTCGGCCGACGCGCCGGCCGTCACGATGCTAGCCATGAACGCCGCGCCGAGGGACCCGCCGATCGTGCGGATGTTGGCGTTCATGCCGCTGGCCACGCCCGTCTGCTCCGGCGGCACGGCGGCGACGATGAGGTTCGACATCGCGGTGAAGGCCAGTCCGAAGCCGATCCCGAGCAGGCCGCTGGCCAGATAGATCTCCCACTTGTGGTCGTGTTCGAAGGCGATCAGGAGAAATCCCAGCACGCTGAGCGCAGACCCGCCCACCACCAGTGCCTTGGAGCCGAGCTTTCGCGCCAGGTTGCCGGCGACTAGCCCCATGATGAACATGGTGACGGCTTGCGGCAGGATCATGAGCCCGGATTCGGTGATCGAGGAACCGAAGCCGTAGCCGAACGAGGATGGCGTCTGCAAGAACTCGGGCAGGAAGGCGAACATCGCATACATCCCGACGCCGAACAGCAGTGCGACCAGGTTGGTCGCCCACACCGCGCGAATGCGCATCATCTGCATGTCGATCAAGGGGTTGTCCGACCGCGACTCAACGAGGACCCAGGTCACGGCGAGCACGACGGTGGCGCCCAGCAGCGCGAGCACCCGCCCCGAGCCCCAACCCCAACTCGGCGCCTCGCTGGCCGCGATGAGCAGCGCGACGAGCCAGCCCGACATCAGCAACGCGGCCAGCCAGTTGATCCGGCCGGCAGTGGTGACCCGCGACTCGGGCACTAGGAGCTGTGCGGCCACCGCGGCGGCCGCGATCATGATCAGCGGGATCCAGAACAGCCAGTGGTAGTCGAGCGCGTCGACGATGGGGCCGGCCAACACGATTCCCAGACCGGCGCCGACGGCGGTCAGCGCGGCGATGATGCCGACGGCGCCGGGCACCCGGTCGGTCGGGAATTCGTCGCGAATGATGCCGAAGGCCAGCGGCAGGACGCCGCCTCCGATGCCCTGGATCACCCGTCCGATGATCATCACGCTCAGCGAGGTCGCCACCGCCGAGAGCAGCGAGCCGACGGCTAAGGCGACCAGGGCGATGACGAACATCCGCTTCTTGCCGGTCATGTCGCCCAGGCGTCCGAGAATCGGGGTGAAAATCGAGGCGGAGAGCAGATAGGCGGTGAGCACCCAGGTGACGTTGGTCTGAGAGGTGTCGAGGGCGTGCTGAATGGTCGGAAGCACCGGGGTCACCAACGACTGCAGTAACGCGTAGGCGGCCACGCCGACCGCGAGCACCACGAATGTGACTTGATAGTGCATCCGAGGCTCGGCAATCTCCATGGCAGCTCCAACCCGTAATCGGAATATGAATTCCGCTTCTAGGGCGAGGCTAACACGATACGGAACTGAGATTCCGATTGGTAAGTGGAATCACAATTCCGGCAGTGGTCGAGGTCAGACCTGGCGGCCGGTGAAGGCCAACAGCCGCTCTTGTTCGCTGCCGCCGGCGTCGTGGGGCAGCTCTGGACCGAACACCCCGGGGCCGCGCAAGGCCGCCGCGTGCCGTTGCATGCTTTCGAAGGTGAGCTGCACCGCCTCGGGATCGAGCTGCTCGTCGACCCCCAAGGCCCGGGCCAGGTCCCAGGTGTGGATGGTCAGCTCGCCGGTGGTCATCGCCGCCGCCGCTTGGGCGAAGCTCAGCTCGCCCAGCGGGGTCGACCAGACGACGGCGCTGCGCTCCGGGTCGGCCAGCCCCTGAGCCCACCAGTCGACGCGCTCATGCCACTGAGCGGCGAGATCGCCTCCGGACGGCGCCGAGTCGCTGTCGCCGACGGTCGCGGCCAAACGTCGGTCGCGGACCAGGATGTGCTCGATCAGATCGCGCACCGTCCACCCCTCGCAGGGCGTCGGCGCGTCCCACCGATCTGCCGCGATCGAATCGACCAGTTCGGTGAAGTGATCCACCACCCGTCGGTAGACGGCCATCGAGTCAGTCATGCAGGCGACCTCCTAAGTGCGTTCGCGGATGCTGGTCTGAGTGAGTCGGCGGTCAGGGCCGGAGGAGCACCTTGATGGCTCGGCGCTCGTCCATCGCTCGGTAGCCCTCGGCCACTTCGGCCAGCGGCAGGGTCAGGTCGAACACCCGCCCGGGGTGGATGGCGCCCGTGAGCACGTCCTGCAGCAACTCCGGAAGGTAGGCCCGGACCGGCGCGACGCCGCCGCGGAAGCCGATGTTTGCGCCGAACAGCTTGGGCACGGGCACCTGGAAGAAGGGCGCGCCGACGCAGCCCATGCGGCCGCCCGGCCGAAGCACGGCCAGGGCCTGTTCGAATGACTCCTGGCTGCCCGCGCACTCCAGGGCGCAGTCCACGCCCTCGCCGCCCAGCAGCTCGAGGATCGCCGCCGCCCCGTCCGCGCCGCGCTCGGCGACGACGTCGGTGGCGCCGAACTCCCGGGCCAGCGCCTGTCGGCTCGAGTGGCGCGACATCGCGATGATTCGGCTCGCGCCCAAGCGTCGCGCGGCCAGCACAGCGCATAAACCGACGGCCCCGTCGCCGACCACAACCACGCTCGACCCCTCGGTGACGCCGGCCGAGACCGCCGCGTGATGCCCGGTGCCCATGACGTCGGACAGGGCGAGCAGGTCGGCCAACAACGCGTCGTCGAGGGGGGTGTCCACCCGGACGAGGGTGCCGTCGGCCAGCGGCACCCGCACTCGTTCAGCCTGGGCCCCGTCGGCCAAGACCCCGCGCCGGTCTGGGGCGCCCCAGAACGAGCCCTGCTGGCAGGAGGTGGTGATGCCGTTGCGACAACGCACGCAGGTCCCGTCGCTGATGGCGAACGGCGCCACCACCAAGTCGCCGACCTTCAGGGTGCTCACGGCCGAACCGACGTCGGTGACGACGCCGACGAACTCGTGGCCGGCCCGCTTGGGGAAGACAGTCGGGGCGGTGCCGCGATAGGGGTGCAGGTCCGAGCCGCAGATGCAGGTAGCCGTCACCTTCACCACGGCGTCGGTGGGGAAGTGCACGGCGGGATCCGCGACCTCGGTGAGGGCAATGTCGCCGACGGCGGTTAGCAGCGTTGCGCGCATGGACGCTCCAGTCTGAGAATTGGCTCCCGCAGCGGGCGCTCCGATCGAGCTGAGGGTACCGAGCGGATCAACCCGGTGGTGCGTCGCTCGGCCGGTACCGATCAGGTCCGAGCTCGCCCAGCAGACGCTGGGCGGCAACGGCCTGGCTGCTCCCGGCCAAACCGGCCAAGCGCCGCAGTTCCCGCCGGGCGCTGCCGGGGTCGTGACCCTGTGCGAGGAGCACGCCGATCGCCTGGTTCAGCGTGCTCATGTCGGTCAGTCCACCCCCGGTGCGGGGATGGGCTGGCAGGTTTTCGTCGATGGACATCGCGGCCGCGGGCAGCCCCAGCGCGTAGCCGAGGTCGGCGACCAGATCGGTGAGAGCGCCGGGCGTGGCCGCGTAGAAGACGATCGAGCTGCCGGGCTCGGCTGTCGACAACGCCGCCAGCTCGAGCCGGGCCGAGGTCCGGGCCAGCTCCCAACTCGCGGCCGAGCGCAGCACGTTCAACCCGAAGGGATGGGCGTTGTGGACCAGCACCATCGACAAACCCACGAAGGAATCGACGGCCGCCGTGACGCTGACGGCTAATTGCTCGACCAAATCGCTCAGGTCGACGCCCGGTTGGTCCAGGGCGGTCGTGAGCTTGCGTAGGTCCTCGGTGAGTGCGGCGGATATCTCCACGCGGGAACTCCGGGCGTCCCGGGCGCCGAGCGGTGGTGCCCGGTCCGCGCTCGGCAAGTCGCTGCGCGCGGGGAGCAAGGCCACAGGCGGGTCGGGTCCCGTTGCTGCGGCGTCAGTGCGGTTGACGCTACCCCGTCCGACCGTTGGCCCGGACCGTTTGGCGGGCCCCTCAGCCGCCCGCTGATCCCTGTCGGCGCGCCCGGGCCCGCCGAACCGCCTCATCGACCAGGTTCTGGGCCACGCTGGACACCTTGCGGTTCTGCGACTGGCTGCTCTCGACCAGCTTGCCGAAGGCCTCATCGGAGGTGCAGCCGCTGCGGCTCATGAGGATTCCCAGCGCCTGATCGATCACCGCGCGGTT
>JAOPUY010000314.1 GCA_025963265.1 Frankiales bacterium
GATGTCGAGCCGAGTCAGTGTGCTGCCCGAGTACGCGACGTCGGCAACGGTGAACGACGCGTACTGGCACCCGGAGCTTGCCTCCCCGACGTTCCCCAGCCCGCGCACCCCGTAGACGTCGTTTCCGTAGTAGAAGCCGTCGTGGAAGGTCGTGCCCTTGGGGGCGGTGAAGGCGACCGAGGCGGAGGTGGCTTTCGTCCCGCCCTCGACCAGCACGTCGACCGCGCTCGGGCTCGCGTCGCCCTGCACCAAGGTCGTATTGGTCGGGTCGAACTCGGTGGTGCCGCTCAGTTCGCTCCCCGACGGCACGGTCGCGGTCGACGTGATAGTCAGGCGCGCGGTGGTCAGGATGCCGGTGTTCACATCGGTGGCGGCGGCCGGCGCCGACAGCGCGGCCACCGGCAGCACCACCGACAGGACAGCACACAGGACGATATAGCGACGACGCATCACGGTTCCCCCGAACCCGCAGTGTCTGAGTCTCGCTGTTGAGCCCGAGCGGTACCTGCTTCTCGGCAACTATCAGCCATGGACGCGATCCGCACAAGTCAGGACAGGTTCGCGGCCTCGAGGCAACTCATCCCTATGGGGCATTCCCTTCGACTAACAGCTGAGTTATGTTCGACTTCGGGGCCGGATGACCCCGCAGGTCCACCGCGCGCAGGGCTCGAGGCGACGCGCAACGACCCACACCTCATAGCTGGGAGTCTCATGTCCAAGCAGGCACTAGTCACCGGCGGCAGCCGCGGCATTGGCAAGGCGATCGCCCTGGCGCTCGCCGAGAACGGTTACGACGTAGCGATTGCGGCCCGCACGTTGCGCGCGTCGGACCCGACGCCCGAGCACAGCCAGACCATCCACAAGCAGGACGTCCGCCCGTTGCCGGGCAGCGTCGAGGAGACGGCCGAGGCCGTCGAGAAGCTGGGGCAGAAGGCCCTGCCGCTGAAGATGGACCTCACCGACCTGGCCTCCGTCGAGTCGGCGATCAAAACGCTGCTCGACGAGTGGGGCGGCGTGGACGTCGTGGTCAACAACGGCCGCCACATCGGCCCTGGCCTGATGGACACGATCGCCGAAACACCGATCGAGCAGTACCCGCTCTTCATGATGGCCCACGGCGTGGCCCCGATCCGGATCACCCAATTGCTGGCGCCGGCGATGATCGCCCGCGGCGGCGGCACCTTCGTCACCATCTCCTCCGGCGCGGGCTACGAGTTCTACCCCGAGCAGCCCAAGCCCGGTCTCGGCTATCGCATCGGCAAGGCGTCCGGCCACACGCTGGTGGGCAGCATCCAGGCCGAGTACGGCGACCAGGGAATCAACGCCTACAACGTCAATCCCGGGTTTGTCCTGACCGAGCGCAACTCGCTCGACGTCGAGGAGTTCGGCTTCGACCCGGCCTGGGCCGGTCCACCGGCGGCGGTCGGCGCGGCCGTGGCGTGGCTGGTCACCTCACCCGAGGCGCCGGCGCTGCAGCGGCAGAACCTCGACGCCCAGCCGCTGGCCCTGGAGCGCAACCTCTACCCAGACTGGCGTCCGAAGGCCTCCTGACGACAGCGTGCGTCCCACCTCCGGGAGAGCTGGGCGCGGCCAGCATCGAGAACGCCGTCGCGTTATGGTTTGCCTCTACCTCAGGAGGCAGTTGTGGTCGACTTCGACGTAGTGGTGCTGGGCAGCGGGTTCGCTGGCCTGCGAGCGGCTATCGCCGCCTCCGAGGGCGGCGCCTCGGTTCTCGTGATCGAGGCGCAGGCCGACGTCGGTGGGCGCAGCCAGTACTCGAGCGCCGGGATCATGGCCGCCGGCACGCGTTTTCAGCGGGCTCTTGGAATCGAGGACTCCCCAGCCTCGCTGTTCGAGCAGTATCAGCGGGCCAATCACTGGCAAATCGATGCCGGCGTGGCGTACCGGCTTGCTTACGGCTGCGCGGCCGAAGTCGAATGGCTGGCTGACCACGGTCTCGAGATCAAGGGCGTGCTGCCCTCGCCGGACAGCGATGTGCCGCGGACGCATCGCACGCCGGGCGGGCAGGCCATCATCGAGCTGCTCCGGACCCGGGCCCGGGCCCAGGGGTGCGAATTCGCGATGGGCCGTCGGGTCGAACGGCTGGTGGTGAGCGACGGGGTGGTCACCGGGGTGGCGACGGCGGACGAGGAGCTCGCCGCGGGAGCGGTGGTGCTGGCCACCGGTGGACTGGGCGGCAACCCCGAGTTGCTAGAGCGGTTCGCGCCTTCGCTGGTCGCGGCGACCGGAGATTGGCTGGCTCCGGTCGGCGGTCGGGAGTTGGCCCGGTACGCGCCGGGCGACGCCATCGGCCTGGCTGAGTCCGTCGGCGCAGTCTTGGCCGGCCTCGACATGTGGGAGGCCACCATCCGTCCGGGCTACGTCGAGGTGTCCTCGCAGATGCTGCCCGGTTGGATCGTGGCCGTTGATCGCAGCGGTCGCCGCGTGGTCGACGAGACGGCGGGCATCGTGGCCATGCAGTCGGCCGTATTGGCCGCTGGCGGCGAGGTGTACGCGATCTTCGACGAGGCCGCGCGCCAGGCCGGAGATCCGCCACCCACGCCGGCCGGCGCATCCCGGCCGCGCCGAATCAACCCGGATTGGCGGCCCGAGGTCATCGAGGCGATGGCCCGCGACGGCAAGGTGGCACGGGCCGAGACGCTTTCCGGCCTGGCCGAGAAGATCGGGGTGCCGTCCGCGGGACTGCAGGCCACGGTCGCACGCTACAACGGCTTCGTCGCGGACGGGACGGATCTGGATCACCGCAAGGATCCAGCCGTCATGCGTCCGATCGGCGACGGCCCGTATTACGCGGTGGCCTTACGGCTGGGCTCAGTCGCCTACACCTCCGCCGGCCCGCGAATCGACGCTGACGCCCAGGTCATCGGCGCCGACAATGCGCCGATCCCTGGCCTCTACGCCGCCGGCGAATGCGCTGGCGGCGTGGTGGGCATGCACATGGCCGGCAACCCGGTCGCGTCCTGCCTGGTCTTCGGTCGGGTCGCCGGCGCGGGTGCGGCTCAGTTCGCGCGAGGCGGCAACCCACTCGTGTCGCCCGGCGCGGCCACGCCGTAGGCCAGTCCCCGCGAAGGCCGCCCCAGCTGCCGGATGCTTCGGCGGGGAGTGAAGGCGGTGGGCCGGATACTCACGCGGGTTCGCGAGCCTGGAAGGTCCGGCGGTAGGCGTGGGGGGTGGTGCGGAGCGCCCGACCGAAGTGCTTGCGCAGGTTGGCCGCGTTGACGAAGCCGGCGTTCCGGGCGACCGACTCGATCGGCAGGTCGCTGGCCTCGAGCAGCTGCTGGGCCTGCAGCAACCGCTGGCGCAGCAACCAGCGGTAGGGCGTCGTCCCGGTCGCGGCGGCGAAGCGCCGCGCAAACGTCCGCCGGCTCATCGCCGAGCGGCGAGCCAACTCGTCGACGCCGAGCGGTTCCTCGAGATGCGCCTGCATCCAGGTCATCGTGTCGGCGAACAGGTCGCAGCACTCGTCAGCTGGCAGCGGAGCCTGAATGTATTGGGCTTGGCCGCCGTCGCGATAGGGCGGCACGACCAGTTCGCGGGCGATCGCGGCCGCGGCTCCGGCCCCGAGATCCCGGCGGACGATGTGCAGGCAGAGATCGATGCTGGCCGCGCTGCCGGCCGAGGTCAGGATGTCGCCATCGTCGACGTAGAGCACATCGGGATCGACCGTCAGCGTCGGGTACTGCGCCGCCAACTCGGCGCATTGGCCCCAGTGCGTGGTGACGCGGCGGCCCTCGAGCAGGCCGGCGGCGGCGAGCACGAACACGCCCGTGCACAACGACACGAGGCGGGCGCCGCGGGCATGGGCCCGGCGCAGGACCTGCAGGACCGACTCCGGCACCGCGTCCAGGTCGTCGGTGGGCGGCACCACCACGATGTCGGCGCGGCTCACCGCGGCCAGCCCGTGCGCGACTTCTAACCGCAAGCCGTTGTCCAGCCGCACGAACCTGTCGGTCGCGCCGCAGACCCGGACGTCATAGTGCTCGGATCCCGCTCCGCCCTCAGCGTCGCCCCGGAAGACCTCGTAGGCCGCGCTGAACTCGAACAGCGACAGACCGTCGTACGCGAGGATCGCGACCCGCGGTCGAACCTTGGCCGTTTTAGCACCCATGCTGACAATCATGCCAGTTACATCGATGGACTGGGGGCGGGAAGATTGAGTGGTGAACAAGGGACCGAAGACACTGCTGCTGGACAGTCTTGACGGGTTGCAGCTGGTCCAGCCTCGTTGGCGGGATCGGCTGCTGGTCCGCTTGCTGGTCGACCGGCTCGACCTCGAGCTCGCCGCCGGCCGGTCGCCGGATGACAACCGACTGCGATCGCTTCGGGCCGCGGCGATCGTTGCACCGCCGGCGCGCGAGCGCCTGGCCGGCCACTGGGAGGCGACGCTCGAACGGGCCGCCAATCAAGCGAACCGTCGTATCCCACTGCCTCGCGATCGAATCGTTGGCGCCAAGGCCGAGATTCGCGCGCTAGCTCAAGCGCTGCGTGCGGGGCGGCCGGTCTCCGCCCGGGGCGTGGCGATGGCCTACGTCATCCTGGTCGCCGGTGCTGGGCCCCTTCATGGCCCGCGTGGCTCGGCCGATCTGCGCGCCGCGATCGAGGCCGCCATCGCCGAACTCGTCCCGGTCCATCAGTTGGCCTGAGCTACTCACGCGGTCGTGGGCGATTCAGCGGCGTCGGTGATGTCGACGCGCAAGCGGGTCAGCCGCGAAGACTTGATCTTCCAATCTGATCCGTGCTTTTCATAGGCGTCGTGGTAGTGACCGTAGCCGTGCAGCTCGCGGCCGTCGGGATATCGCACGAGGTCCTCCATAGACCAGATGCCGCTGGCGGTTGACCCGGACAGCATGATCTCCGGCATATGGCCGTGATGGACGGTCAGCACATTGGCCAGCGTTGACATCACGCTTTCCAGGAAATCGTCCGGGCCGAGGATCGCGCCGCCGGCTTGACTCATGTCGACCGTCGCGTCGTCGCAGAAGAGGGCGCGCAGCGCTGGCCAGTCCTTCAGGTCCACGGTGCGAAAGTATCGGGCCTTGAGGATCTTGATCGCCTCGATGTCGTCCACACCCAGCTCCTATCGTCGAGATTTCGACCCGACGCGGGTGGCCTGCCCGCGCGGCGGACCGTGAAAGCGATCTCAGCCCAGGACACGGACCCCGCGCGCACCCAGCCGTAAGATTTCGCGGTCGGTGTCGATCTGAGCCCCGGCCGCGATGTCCGTGGTCAGTCCGACGTCCTTGTGAGCCCATTCCTGCGTGCGTCCCGGAGTGTCGGCGGTTCCTGAGCGCGCCGCGAGCAGCCCCGACCAGGTGCCGCGGGAGGAGCCCGCGGACAGGACCGCCAGAAGCGCGCCAGCGTCCAGCCCGAGTTCGGCGCCCAGCTCAATCGCATCGGCGGCCAGACCAGCTGTCGCGGCCAGCAAGGTGTTGTTGACGAGCTTGGCAATCTGGCCGCTACCCGTTGGCCCCAGATGAACGACGGGGCTTCCGACGGCATCGAACACGTCTCGGTACTTCGCGATCACCGCGGTCTCGCCGCCGAGCATGACCAGCAGCTTCGGCAGCTCGGAACCTATGCTGACCGGCGCGTCGATCAGCTCGACGCCGTGCTGGAGGGTCGCTTCGCGCAATCGACGACAAGCGTCCGGGGAGATAGTGCTGTGGATGGCGATCGCACTTCCCGGCTTCATGCCGGCTAAGAGGCCGCTGGGACCGAGGACGACCGCGTCGACGTCCTTCTCATCCCACACGCACACTCCGACGAGCTGGGACACCCGCCCTAGTTCGGCCGGGTCTGCGACCGCGCTGCTCCGTCCTTGGAACGGCTCGAGCGACGCTGGGCGGCGTGCCCACAGCGCCACGTCGTGACCGCCGTCGATGAGGAGGCTGACGATGCGGGCGCCCATGTTCCCAACGCCGACGAAACCTACGTCCATTGGAGGATCGTGTCAGAACGACCGAGAAAACAACATAGGTTGGGCAAACCGGGGGCGCCGCCTGCGCGGTGCGCAGCGATACTGAGATGCACGCCGCCACCGACCTGGAAGGCTCGTCATGACCGACTTCCCCGCGATCTCGCACGCCGCCGTCACCGTCACCGACCTCGCCCGCAGCACGCAGTGGTACACGGGGTTGATCGGTTCCGATCCCGTCCTCGACGAGGACGAAGCCAAGGGCGTCTATCACCACGCCGTCTGGGCGCTACCGGGCGGACAGCTCTTCGGGATCCACACTCACCAAACCCCCGGCGGGTCGCCATTCGACGAGAGCAGCGTCGGCCTCGACCACCTCGCCTTCTCCTGCGCCACGCGCGGCGAGCTGGAGCAATGGGCGGCCCGGCTCGACGCGTTAGGCATCGCGCACAGCGGGATCGACGACCAGCACTACGGCTCGGGTCTATCCTTTCGCGATCCCGACGGCATCGCGCTCGAGTTCTTCGCCCCGCCTGGGACCTAACCTCCCGCTTTCCGCCGTCACTAGAAGGGCGTGCGAGCCAGCCAGTCTTCCCAGACGGCGCGATCGCCGGCCATCTCCACTGGGGTCTCGTCGACTGTGCGCCGCCGGACGATGGCCAGAAACAAGTCAGAAGCTCGGCCGCGCACGGAGACCGCTGCGGGCCCCCGCTCAGCGGACCACCGCGGGCCACTCGGTGTGCCGCGGATCAACCAGTCGTGCGAGTCAGACAGCTCCTCATCGGTGGCGCTGAGCGCCAGCACCACGCCATCGGCCAGTGGCAGTGGGTCCTCGGGTGGCTGGTCGGCGAGGCGGTCCAACCACTCGCTCATTCCGTCGGCGGCCAGCTCCGGTGACAAGCGGTACGGCGCACCGAGCGAAATGGCGACGTCGGCTCGGTGAACGGTGGCCTCGTGCAATCGCCGCCGCAGCCACCAGCTCGCGGGCCGAGCTCCGAGGAAGGTGGCGACCTCCGTGGCTGGTCCAATCTCGTCCACGGCCGCTATCACCGTGCCGGGGCTGTCTCGAAGCCAGCGCAGCGCGCCCGCTCGGTCCTCCGGCGGCTTGCCGCCCCGAACCTGCCTGGGGTCCAAGGTCGCGTCTGCGCGGTCAGTGATGATCTGCGCGGCCCATCGGTCGCCGCGCCCGACATGTCGGAGGAGTTGCAGGAGCGTCCAGCCTGGGCAGGTCGGGACGGGCAGGGAGAGGTCGACGTCGAGCAGCGCGTCAACAAGCAATCCGTTCTGATCCCGCAGCGCGGTGGCGTAGTCCATGTCAGGCTAGGCCGGACACGGCCGCCAGGATATCGGCGGCCTCCGAGCGAGCGGTCAGGATGCCAAGCTGGTCCGCGATCTGGTTGCCGGGATCGGAAAGCAGCGCGTATGTAGGGGCATTCTTCCCTTGGACGTCGAGTGAACCAGCTGGCCGCTGAGGGCTTAGCGCGACCAGCGCCAGGCCCGGTTCGACTAGCGCGCGCATTGGCTGCCCCGCGGCCGTCAGGTTGGCGGGCGTCCCCGCGTCGTCGAGGTCGGCTTGCTCAGTCGTGAAGACGCCGCAGATCTCGGCCGGAACCTGACGCTCCATTGCCTGTCTGAAGTCGACGATCTGCGCGGCCATCGTGCTAGCGGTCATGGAGCTGTTCCCCTGCCTTCGACGAATGAGATCGACAACCCACTCTCTACCGGGAAAGAGGACGTTCTTCAAGCGGCGACA
>JAOPUY010000332.1 GCA_025963265.1 Frankiales bacterium
GCGCATGTCGCCGGCCGACTGGTAGCGGTTGAGCTGGTTCTTCGCCAGCGACTTCATGACGATCGAGTCGAGCGCCGGTGGAATCGCCGGGTTCTCACTCGAGGGGATCCGCGGGTTCTCCCGGACATGCTGGTAGGCGACCGCGACCGGCGAGTCCCCGGTGAACGGCGGGTGCCCGACGAGCAGCTCGTACAGCAGGCAGCCGGTGGAGTACACGTCAGAGCGCGCGTCGACCGACTCGCCCCGGGCCTGTTCGGGCGACAAGTACTGCGCGGTGCCGATCACGGCCGAGGTCGCGGTGACCGTGGCCGCGTTGTCCGCCAGCGCCCGCGCGATGCCGAAGTCCATCACCTTGACCGCACCGGTGTCGGTGATCATCACGTTGCCCGGCTTGACGTCGCGGTGCACGATGCCGGAGCGGTGGGAGAAGTCCAGGGCGGCGCAGATCTCGGCGACGATCTCCATCGCCCGGCGCGGCGGCAGCGGCCCCTCGGACTTGAGCACCTCTCGCAGCGTCCGACCCTCGACGAACTCCATGACGATGTAGGGCGAGACGGCGTCGTCGACGCCGGCCGGGTCGCCGTCCTCGCCGGTGTCATAGACCCCGACGATGGACGGGTGGTTCAACCCGGCCGCGGCCTGGGCCTCGCGGCGGAACCGGTTCTGAAAGGACGGGTCGCGGGCTAGGTCTGAGCGCAGCACCTTGACCGCGACGTCGCGCCCGAGCCGCAGGTCGCGGGCCTTGTGCACCTCGGCCATCCCCCCGTAGCCGAGCAGCTCCCCGATCTCGTACCGTCCGCCAACCAAGCGTGGCTGCGTCATGAACCGTCCCTACTCAGTGAATTGATCAGGTATTTGGCGTTGGTCATCTATTTGGCGATCATCTATTTGGCCCCGAGCGAACCGAGGTAGGCCTGAATGACTTGCTTGGCGACGGGTGCCGCGGCGAGGCCGCCGGTCGTCTCGTTGCCGTCGACGCCGCCGTTTTCGATGATGACGGCGACGGCGATCTTCGGGTTGTTGGCCGGGGCGAATCCAGAGAACCACGCGTCGGGCGCGTTCACGTAACTTCCGTCGGCGCGTTGCGGTCCGTTATCGGCCGTCCCGGTCTTGCCCGCCACCTGCACCCCGGGAATCTGAGCCGAGGTCCCGGTTCCGCTGTTCACCACGAGCTGCATCATCTGGTTCAAGGACTGGGCCTGCGCCGCGTCCATCACCTGACTCTGCTCGGTCGGCTGGGTCGTGCTCAGCGTGGCCAAGTTCGGCGCCTGCTCCTGGGCGACCAGGTAGGGCTTTTCCAGCACGCCCTTGTTGGCCACCGCGGCCGAGATCATGGCCGCCTGCAGCGGGGTGATCCGGACGTCGCGCTGGCCGATGCTGCTCTGAGCCAGCGATGCCTGATCGACCACCGGGCCGATGGTCGAGCCGGCCACCGGAACCGGGACGGTGGTGTCGTTGCCGTCGATCCCGAACAGCGCGGCCTGCTGCCGGATGGCGTCCACCCCGAGGTCCATCCCCAGTTGGGCGAAGGCGGTGTTGCAGGAGATCTCCAACGCGTGCTGCAGGGTGTCGGTCTTGCCGTCGGCGCACTGCTCGCCGTCGAAGTTCTTCAGCTGGGTGGTCGTCCCCGGCAGGGTCAGCGCGTTCACCGCCGGGATCTTGGTCGTGGGCGTCTTACCGGCCTTGAGGGCAGCCGCCGCGACCACCACCTTGAACACCGAACCGGGTGGGTAGGTCTCGGTGAACGCGCGGTTGGACAGCGGGCTGGCCGGGTCGTTGATGTAGGTCTCCCAGGACTTCTTGATGTCATCGGCCGAATGCGAGCTCAGCTTGTTCGGGTCATAGGACGGGGTGCTGACCGCGGCCAGGATCGCCCCGGTGGACGGGTCGAGCGCGACGACCGCGCCCTTGCGGTTGCCCATGGCCGCATAGGCCGCGGTTTGGGCCTGCTTGTTGATGGTGAGCACCACGTTGCCGCCGCGCGGGTCGCGCCCAGTGAGCAGGTTGGTCAACCGTTGCACGAAGAGGCGGTCGTCATTGCCCGAGAGCACCGAGTCCTCGGCGCTCTCGATCTGGCTGTTGCCGTAGTACAGCGAGTTGTATCCGGTGACCGGTGCGTACAGCGGGCCGTTGGAGTACTTGCGCAGATAAGTCAACGCGTCGTTAGTGGGCACCGATTGGGCGATCAGCGCCCCGGCCTGCAGCTCGATCTGACCCCGCTGGCGCTTGTACTCATCCAGCGCTACGCGTTGATTGGCGCTGTTGTCGCGATAGTTCGAGCCGTGCACGACCTGCACCCAGTTGAGGTTGAGGACAACTGCGAGCAGCAGGATGCCCACGAAAATGGTGACGCGGCGAATCTGGCGGTTCATTCGGCCGGCACCTCCTTACGGGGTAGCGGCAGCGGACCGCTCTCGGTGGTGACCGACGACGGAGCGGTCGTCGGCGGGCGCCGGGCGGCGTCGGAGATTCGGACCAGCAGCGCGAGCAACGCGAAGTTCGCGATCAGCGACGAGCCGCCGTAAGACAGGAACGGTGTCGTCAGGCCGGTCTCGGGCAGCAGCCGGGAGATGCCGCCGGCCACCACGAACAGTTGCAGGCCGAAGGAGAACGCGATGCCGGTGACCAGCAGCTTGCCGAAGGAGTCCCGCACGGCCAACGCGGTCGCGAAGCCGCGCGAGATGAAGACCACATAGACGGCCAGGATCGCCACCAGGCCGAACAACCCCAGTTCCTCGCCGAAGGAGGACAGGATGAAATCGGACTTGGCGACCGGGACGAGCTCGGGTCGCCCGCCCCCCAGCCCGGCGCCGAACAGCCCGCCGGTCCCGAGCCCGAACAGCGATTGGCTCAACTGATAGCCCTGGTTCTGCAGGTAGTCGAACACGTGCAGCCAGACGTCGACTCGCTCGCGCACGTTGCCGAACAGGTGATACGAGGCGAAGCAGCCGCCCACGAACAGCAGCACGCCAATGATCACCCAGCTGATCCGCTCGGTCGCGACGTAGAGCAGGACGACGAACAGGCCGAAGAACATCAGGGACGTGCCCAGGTCGTGGTTGCGGACCAGGACGCCGATGCTGACCAGCCAGGCCACCAGCAGCGGCCCGAAATCCCGACCGCGGGGCAAGTCGACGCCCAGCACCCGACGGCCGGCGAGTGAGAGGACATCCCGCTTGGCGACCAGGTAGGCGGCCGCGAACACGGTGAGGCAGAGCTTGGAGATCTCACCGGGCTGAATGGAGACGCCGGCGACCCGGATCCAGATCCGCGCGCCGTTGACCTCGCTGAAGCGCGCGGGCAGCACCGCGGGCAGCAACAGCAGGAACAGGCCGACCAGGGCGAAGGTGTAGGCGTAGCGGGCCAGCATCCGGTGGTCCCGGATTCCGAACAGCACGCCCAGAAAGACCACCAACCCAAGGAAAGCCCACACGACCTGGCTGGCCGCAGCCACCCCGCTGTAGTGGTCGCCGCCTTCGGCCGCCTGCTGAGCCAGGCCCAGATCGAGCCGATGGATCATCACCAGGCCCATGCCGACCAGGAACATCGAGCAGGGCAGAAACAGCGGGTCGGCGTAGCGGGCCGTCTTGC
>JAOPUY010000338.1 GCA_025963265.1 Frankiales bacterium
ACCAGGTGAAAGAGATTCGCCCCGGCCAGCGTGTAGAGGCTAGAGGCGTAGGCGTTTGCGTCGGGCTTGAAAGAGAACGATACGATCTGGACGACCTGGGCGACGGCGTCGGACACTGTTAGCAGCAGAGCGATGCCGATGCCGAGGACCAGCCGGCCCTGGCTGCCCTCCCGTAGGCCAGCGAGGCCCCATCGGAAGAACCATGCGCTGACCACCAAGGCCGCCGCGATCGCCCAGCTGACCCAGATCGGCGCGGTCGCCGCGCCGTCGGTTAGCCAGGCCTTGGAGGTGTTCAAACCGCGCAAGTAGAACCACGAAAAGATCAAAGCGGCGACGAAGGACACGTCGGCCAGGATCAGCAGGCCTACGCCGGTCAGCTGCCGACGGCCGACTACATCGACGTCCTCGTGGTGCGCTCCCGGTGCCCCAGCCTCTGTCGTAAGCGTCATAACTCTCCCTCCACCGGCGCGGCTGCGACGACGGCCGCTGCCGGCCCGGCCGGTGCTCCCGCATGAACGGGTTCACGCGCGTCCTCTCCATCGGCCCCCGTCGACGGCTCCTCGCCGTAGCCATAGAAGTCCGAGGTCACAACTGGCATTACCTCGAAGTTCTCCAACGGGATTGGGTTGGGAACCGTCCACTCAAGGGTCTTGCCGCCCCACGGGTTGGCCGGCGCGCGATCACCGTGCCGCCACGAGCTGATCACCGCGTAGAGAAGCACGAGCATGCCGATTCCGATCGTGTACGCGCCGATGGTGGAGACCAGATTGCCGGTCGCGAACAGATGGGCGTACGTCACGACGCGCCGCGGCTGGCCCGCCAGCCCGACGGCGAACATGCCCATGAACGTGACGTTGAATCCGATCTGCACCAGCCAGAAAGAAATGTAGCCCGCGCGCTCGTTCATCATTCGCCCGGTCATCTTGGGGAACCAATAGGCCAGCGCGCCGATCGCACCGGTGAGCCCGGCGCCCATAAGCGTGTAGTGGAAATGGGCGGTGACGAACATAGAGCCGTGCAGCGCATAGTCCGCTGGCACGTCGGACAGATAGATGCCGGTGACGCCGCCAATGATGAAGTTCCACAGCATCGCATAGGTCGCCATCATCGGCACCGTCGTCCAGACGCGCCCTCGCCAGACCGTCCCGAGGATGACCAAGAACAACAGCCCCGTCGGCACCGAGATCATCTCGGTGGTCAGCATGAACGGGCCGTTGAGGTCAGGCGCCCAGCCGGAGGCGTACATGTGGTGCGCCCACACCATGACGCTGAGCCCGACGATGCCGGCGATGCTGATGACCGCCGCGTTGAAGGAGAACAGCGGCTTGCGGGAGAACACCGGAGTTAGCTCCATTAGGGCCGCCAACGCGGGGATGAGAATGACGTATACCTCGGGGTGCCCCATCAACCAGAACAGGTTCGCGTAGAGCCAGGGGCTGCCGCCGCCGGAGGCGACGAAGAACTGGCCGCCCTGGGTGCGGTCGACCTGAAGCAGGATTTGCGATGCCATGAACATCGGGAACGCCGGGATGGCCAGGCCCACGCTGGCCACCGTGCCGTAGACGAAGATCGGCGTCCGGTTCCAGCTCATCCCACGGGCCCGCATCGTCAACACCGTTGTCGTGATGTTGGCTCCGGCGACCGCGCTCGAGACCGCGAAGATGATGATGAAAACCGAGTAGGAGTCCATACCCGGCGGCGCCTGGTCGGCCAGGGGCGCGTAACCCACCCAACCGGTTGGGATGCCGCCCAGCACGGCCGCCGACAGCAGCGTCGGAATGGCCGCGACGATGAGCCACAGGCTGAGGGCGTTCAGTCGGGGAAAGGCCATATCCCGCGCACCGATCATGATCGGCATGATGAAGTTGCCGAACGGGCCGGTCACCATGATGATCGTGGCCACGATCATTATCAGGCCGTGCAGGCCCACAATCGCGTTGTAGGTCTGCGGATTGAGAAAATGCGAATGCGGTGAGATCAGGTTGGTCCGGATCAGCATCGCCAACGTGCCGCCGAGGGCGAACAGCACCATCGTGACGACCAGGTACTGAATCCCCACCACCTTGTGGTCGGTGGTGAAACGAAAGTACCGCGAGATCCCTTGGTCCTTGCCGGCCAGGAACAGCTCGTCCTCACGCCGAAGATCGCGTCCCAATGCCCAGCCGATGGGTCCGTTAAACGCGCCGATGCCGATCATGAAGCCAACCGCCCAACAGGTCAGGGTGACAAGCACGACCTGGTCTGATCCGTGATCGTCGTCCTGAAGCAGGGAGTGCGCCACCAGCCAGCCGATCAAGCCGAGGATCACACCGCCGGCGACGGCCGTACCCACGTTAAGTCTCCGCATCAGCCCGCCTCCGGCGGCGGCGGGCTGATGCGGCTGGGCCGGTTGACTGATCACAGCCGCGGTCACTTATGGCCTCCTTCGTGTTCGGGCATCACGTGTGGCCCCCGTTCTGTGCGATCCAGGTTGTGAAGTCGGCTGGGTTGACCACATGGGCGGCTGTCTCCATGTCGGCATGTCGCAAGCCGCACAGTTCGGCGCACCGCACGTCGAACGTCCCGAGTTTGTCGGGCGTGACGGACGTCTTAGTGGTGACGCCCGGGTTCGCGTCGACCTTGATCCCCATCTGAACGACCCAGAACGAATGGATCACGTCCTTGCTCGTCACGTGGAAGACCACAGGGCGGTTCAACGGCAAATAGAGCTGATCGGATTCGACGTTGCCCTCATCGGGATAGCTGAAGGTCCACACCCACTGCTGACCGGTCACGTTCACCACGAGCGGGTTGCTGGCCTCGGCGGCCGAGGTCACCGACGTCATCTCGGCCAGACCCCAAATCAACAGGAAGACGCACAGCACCGTGGAGACGGCGGCCCAAGTGATGGTGACCGGGCCATATCCGCGGACGGCCGGGCCGTCCTCAGTCGGGCGCCCCTTGCTCTTCCACCGAATAAGACTGTAGATCGCGACGGCCCAGACGAGCGCCGCCACCGGGCTGGCCGCGATCGAGAAGACCCGCATTGTGCTCTCGACCGCCCGCATCGTCGGCGAGGCCGGTGGCCCCATCAGCCGGGTAGGAACCCAGATTGAGAATAGGACCAGCAGGATGGTCAGAGCCAGCCAGATCCAGCCGATCCGCCAGTAGTCAATTCTGCTGTGGCGTCTCGGCGGGTCGGCGACCGCGGGCTCAACACTCATCGACATGCCCTTTCGCAATCAGTAGGCCCTCGTCGGTCATGCCTGATCACACGACGTTGATGTTGCCGGACATGTAGCCCTGGGTGGACATCGGGCCGCCGAACTTGGCGTAGTACCCGTCGCCGCAAGGGAACTCGCAGTTCCAGACGTACTCGCCCTTGCCGCCAGTGATGAAGGAGAAAGTGACGACGTGCGGCGCCGGGTAGTCGGTGCCCTCGACTTCGGGTGCGTCGTCGGACACCGCTGGCAACGGCACGCTGACGAAGAGCGGATCTTGGTTGGTGGGGAGCGCGTGGATGGTGAAGGTGTGGCCGATCGCGTCCGGGTCGGCCTCGGTCATGGTCTTTCCGTCCACCGTCATCGTTCCGTCGACGGTGCCGCGAACCTTGGCGAAGAAGGGGTTTGTGATCGTCTCACCGCCGTCGTACTGGTCGATGGTGATGGTGACCAGGCTGTGCGCAGGCACCTCGAAGTTGCTGGTCGGACCGTAGCTGACCCAGTCCGGGTGAGCGCCACCGTCGGCGCCGTGCTCGCCGGCTTCGCTGTCGGGATAGGTCGCCAGGTTCAGAAACGCGTGCGGCAGCTGCCCCTGGGCGGTATCCGCTGTGCCGTTGACCGTGGCCTTAAGCAGGCCTGGCGTCGCGCCCGCAGTGGACAGCACAAATCCCGTGATGGCCACCGCGGCAACACCGCCGACGATCACCGCGCCTGCTCCTAGAAGTATTCCGCGCCTGAACACAGGGTCACCTTTCGACCAGCACGTGGGTCGAGAATTCGACTCGGGCAAGGATCAATCTCGACCTCCGACCGCATTCTGTCAATATCTTTCCTTGGGCGCTGATTGCTAACAGATCTTGATAGAGCATTGGGTTTCGCGTATTCAAACCCGCCTTACGCGGGTAGCCTCGCCGACGTGCGAGACTTCTGGATTTTTGTCGGCACCTGGAACTGGGATCCAACTGTTGTGGTGCCTTTGCTCGCCACCGGCCTGGCGTACCTGTGGTGCTGCCGCATTGTTAGCCGCTCACATCCGTCTCAGCGCTGGCCAGTCTGCGACCTCGCATGCTTCCTCGCTGGCCTGGCATCGATCTGGCTGGTCCTGATCGGGCCAATCGGCTGCTACGACGACACTTTCTTCTGGTCACACATGGTCCAGCACATGGTCCTGATGATGCTCGCGGGCCCGCTGATCGTGCTCGGGTCGCCCGTCCTGCTACTGCTTCGGGTCTGTTCGCGGCAGGTACGCAGGCAGCGCGTCCTGCCAGTGCTGCGCAGCCGAGCAGCCGTTCTACTCACCGATCCGGTGCTTACCTGGCTGGCGTTTGCTGGGGTTCTGGTCGGCACGCATTTTTCGCCCTTCTACAACTTTGCGCTAACGCACGAATGGGCCCACCGATTTATTGAGCACCCGCTTTACCTCGGCGTGTCAGTGATTTATTACTATTCTGTAATCGGCGACAATCCGTTACCGCGAGAGCGGCGACCGTCACTAAAAGTGATCTCCCTTGGGCTAATGATGGTGCCCGAGGCAATGACCGGATTCTTCCTCTACGCCAGCCCGTACGTCCTGTACCCGCACTACGCCCAAGTGTCACGCCCCTTCGGCCCGAGCGCATTGACCGACCAGCAGCTCGGCGGTTCGCTGATGTGGGCTGGCGGCATGCTGCTGGACACGGCATTCATCGCGCTCGCCACCCGAGAGTGGCTTCGTCACGACGCACGGAAGACCAGGCGGATAGATCTCGTGATGAGCCGCGTTTCCCATTCCCCGGTAAGGACGACCACTCGGTGACCGGGTCAGCGGAATGGAGTCGGCGGTACCTCTCGGCCGCCGCCCTGAAGCTGCATCTCACGCTGCTGCTCGCTGGTGGTGGCTGCCTGGCGGCGGGCTGGTTTGAGTGGACGCGGGCTCTCGACGGGCACGAAGTGGCCTGGGTCTACGCCTTCGAATGGCCGTTCTTCGCGCTGGCGGGCAGCGTGCTTTGGTGGCGGCTGCTGCCCGCGAGCCGCGCGCCCTGCTCGAGAGAACCGGGGGCGACCAACCGGCAAATCGCCGCAGGAACAGAATCCGCAACGGACACCGGGCTAATCGCCTGGCAGGACTACCTGGCCAGACTGCACATCACCGATCCGCCGGGGGGTCCGCCGCGCCGGCGGTGACCTCTCACCGCCACGCCCCCGGAAGCTCCACGCTGAGCGCGGCGGCGACGAAAAGCAGGGTCAGGTAGGTGATGGACGCGTGGAAGACCGAGGTCGGGCGGGGCGGCAAGTCGTGCGCCACCCGGTTGCGTAAGGCATAGGTCTTGGCCAAGAACCAGCCGCCGAGCAACGCCGCGGCAGCGGGATACTCCAGCCCGGTGTTAGCGACCGGCCACAAGATCAGGGACGCGGCCACCATAGCCCAGGAGTAAGCGATGATCCGGCCGGCGACAAACCGCGGCGTCGCCACGACCGGCAGCATCGGGACGCCGGCGGCCGCGTAGTCGTCGCGGAACTGCATTGCCAGCGCCCAGAAGTGCGGTGGCGTCCACAGGAAGACAATCCCGAACAGGACCACCGGCGTCCAGGTCAACGAGTTCGACACTGCCGCCGAGCCGATCAGCACCGGCATGCAGCCGGCTGCGCCGCCCCACACAATGTTTTGCGACGTGCGTCGCTTGAGGATGCCGGTGTAGACGATCACGTAGAAGGCGATCGCGGCGGCAGCGAGCAGCGCGGCCAGCGCGTTGGTGGTAAGCCACAGCAGCCCGATCGAGGCCGCGCCGAGGATAAGCCCGAACGACAAGGCACTTCGCGGGCTGACCCGGTCGTGATTGAGCGGCCGGCCCGCCGTCCGGCGCATGACGGCGTCGATGTCCCGATCGATGAAGCAGTTCAGCGCATTGGCGCTGCCCGCGGCCAGGCTCCCGCCGATGAGGGTGGCCGCGGCCGTGCCCAGCGGCGGCAAGCCGTGAGCGGCCAGCATCATCGCTGGGACGGTGGTGACGAGTAGGAGTTCGATTATCCGGGGTTTGGTGAGCGCAACGTAGTCCCCGAGCACCGCCAGCCTGGGGATCGACGGACGGTGGGAAACGAGGGATACGCGGTGGATGTCGGCCATAACTCCCCGATCGCGTAGGTGAGAACGCTTCGCGGGTCGGAAGTTAGCACTCGCGGCCTCACGTGCGAAAGCTCCGATGATCGCGTCCTAGACGCGCACATCAGAGTTGGCGAGATTTGGGCTATGATGCCTCGGCCTGATGGATGAGCGAGACCAGCTCAGCCGCGTTAACGGGGCCGATGATCCGCCCGGCCAGGTGCCCAGTTCGGTCGAGGACCATCGTGCTCGGTATGCCTCGGATCGGAAGAACCTTCAGCCGCGCTAGCAGTGAGCTGTTTTGGTCGAACACCGAGGGGTAGCCGATACCGTCTGACGTCGCGAAGTCGATCGCGGCCGAGCGGGTGTCGGCCTCATCCAAGCCGACGAAATGGACTTGCTCGCTGGCCAAGGACCTCGACAACGAGGCCAGCGTCGGCGATTCCTCGCGGCAGGGTCCACACCACGAAGCCCACACGTTGACGACGATGACGTCGCCGACGAACTGCGCGGAGGTGTAGGCATGGCCCTGAAGAGTCGTCCCGGCAACAGCCGGCACGGCCGGGCGATGTCCCGCGACGTACACGGTCAGGCCCACCCGATCCAGAGCTGATGATCCGGCCGCCCCCGGGGACGATGAATTACCGTCGGCGACCTGACCTCCGCACGCGGCCGTTGCCAGGCACAGCGCCAACGCCAACGCCAACGCCAACGCGACCCATCGTCTCGTAAGTGCTCGAGCCAAACGGCGCGTCGTACGCGCGGATCTGGGGCAGGCCGCCATGACCTCACACGCCAAAGGGCTTAGTCAGTAGGGCGAGGTCGTGACGGTAGACATCGGGCGTCGCGTCTGACAGCCAGGCCAGGCGTGCCGTACCGTTGACGAAAGCCAAGACCTGCGTGCCATGTTCGACGTCGATCGTTCCGTCGGCCGCTGTGGTCGGCGGCTCCAACGGGACTCCGAGCGCGGCTCCGAGCGCGTCAACGTCGGCCACCGGGCCCCGCAGCCCGATAAATGGCCGCGGCAAGCCTGCGTCGAAGTTGGACAGCCACTTGGCCAAGACCGCGGCGGTGTCACGGACCGGGTCGCTCGTCACGAACACCGCCTGCACCGCCCGTTGCTCGGGTGGAGTCAGTCCACGCAACGCGATGCCGATATCCGCCACGGTCGTCGGGCACACGTCAGGGCAGTTCGTGAAGCCGAAGTAGAGAAGCAGGACGGGCTGGCGCCGCTGGAGCTCGGCCAGCGTGACGGCGCCCGCCCCGGAGCTGAGTTCGATGCCACCAACGGCGGCGGTGAGGACTTCCGGAACCCCAAGCACGTCCCCGCGATAGCTGGACCCCAGCGCGGGTTGATCAGCTTTCCCCTGCCGCGGCTGAGAGCACGCAGTAAGCAGGCCGGCTGACAACGCAGTGGCGAGCACGGCGAGCAGCCAACTTCGGGCGCAGCGAGTGGTCAGCATGGTCAGCGACCATACGCCCATGAACGAGCAATGGGCAGACGAAAAAATTGCAGCCCCTGCTGCGGGGCTATCGCGCCAGCTGGTTCACCGCGAGCGAGAAGATCGCGGGGATCTTGGCCGCGGCCGGCACAATCAGGGGCGCGACGCGCGGTTGACCACGCGCCCACAGCATCGTCTCGGTGATCACTCGGTAACGACGCGACGCCGCCATCCATCGCCGTTCGTAGTCAAGCGGCCGACCTCTGAGGACGCACCGCACAAGCTCCGCGGCGCAAGACTGCGCGACCGATATACCCTCGCCGGTCAGCGCGTCGACGTATCCCGACGCGTCGCCGACGAGGAACACGCGGCCGGCGACGCGACGCTTGCTCGTCTGGCGCAACGGTCCGGCCCCTCGCGGCTGCGTCACCCCATTCTGGCCGACTCGCCGCGCGACCGCCGGGAAGCCAGCCAGGTGTTCCGCGAACGCCGCTCGCCGGCTGCTGAGCACGGCGATGCTGACTAGGTCGGAGGCGACGGGCGTCACGTACAGCTCAGCCTCTCGCCCCCAGTGCACCTCCACGAAATCGGACCAGGGCGTCACCGCGAAATGCTGCCTGACTCCCCATCGCTTCAACGCGGCGGGCTTCGCGGCGAGCTCGAGGCCGAGTTGGCGGCGGATCGGCGAGTGCAGGCCGTCCGCAGCAGCGAGGTAGCTGGCTCGGAGACCGGCCACCGTCACCGACGTCTCGTCTTGGGCGACCTCGGTCGGGCGGTCCGAACAAAACCGGACCCCCAGCTCCAACGCTCGCTCCAGCAAGGCCGATTGCAGCCACGTGCGACGGATGCCGGCACCCGGTCCGAGGCGGAAGGTCGCCTGCGCTCGATGCTCGCCGGCCACGTACCGGATCCCAACGATCGGATGACCCTCGACGGCCACGCCGAGCTCTCCCAAGGCCCGCAACGCCCCTGGCATCACGCCCTCGCCGCAGGCCTTGTCGATCGGGGCATCGCTTCTCGGATCGAGGACTACTGCCTCAAGGCCGGCGCGCGCGGCGTGGATGGCCGTGAATAGCCCTGCCGGTCCGGCGCCGACGACCACGAGGTCAATCATCCTTGCCATACCCGGTTGCGATGCCCGACCTGGGAGGTCCAGCGAAAGCGGAGCACCAGCGCGCGATCGCCGACCGAGGGGCAGGGCACCTCGGAGAAGCACTCGACTCTCTCCGACTGGGCATACCGATGTTGAGCAAGCAACACGAGCACCGACGCTGGGGCGCAGCCAATCACGGTGAACTCGATGTCGCCATTTTCCAAACGTACGTGCTGGGGCAGCCCCATGCCAGAACCTAGGCCACGCACCTCGACGTTCCGAGCGCTGGCCCTGTCCTGCTGACCGCTGCTGGCTGAAGAATCGGTTGATCAGCCCGAATGCGGGCGTCCCTCGGGTGATTACATCCGAGACTAGAGCAGGCGTCGCATTTCGGCCTTGCCCGCGTTTAGGCGGTTAGTTGCGTGAACCAGATCGCGTTGCCGTCAGGATCGACAACCCTCGCCTTTCGACCCGCGCCCTCGACGACAGCGATCGGGTCCGTAACGATGCCTCGGGCCTCAAGGCCGGCGCGGTGAGCCTCAAGATCACTAACGATGAGAATGACCTCGCCGCCACCCCGCGTGTAAGCCAATGCGGTGTCACGCTCTCCGACGTGTAACGCGGCGAACAGATACGGGAAGTCGGCCTGTGGGTCATCCAGACGCCCACGCTAACCGCTCGCAGTGGCCGAGGAATCGTCAACTCGCCGGTCTATGCCGTCGAGCGCGGTCGCCGGCGGCGAGTTGAGCGACGATGCCATCGCCATCATCGATGCGGTGCTCACTTGTCGGAGTTCACCGCGCCGACGCGGTCGCGGCCAAGCCGCCGAACGTCTCGAAATTTGGCCCTAAAGCGCGCCAGTGACTCTGTTCGATGGGCCCTTTGATACCCGTGAGCTGGCCGCCTTAGTGTAGCCGCAGAGATCGGATGAGCGATGCGCGGCCATGTGAAGGGATCGTTGAAGGGTCGAGATACACACGGTCGCGGATTCGTCAGGCCCGCTCCGCCTTCGGGCGTCAACGTCGCCGGTGGTGTCCGGTGAGACCGGGAAGTACCTGGGTCCCCTCCTTCTGAACCGCGGTCAGCGCGGCCGGGTTCAGTCCCAGCACCGACAGGATCGTCGGCGCGACCTGGGTGGTCTCGACGGGGTGCGAGTTGACCTGGGCCTTGATCCCGGGGCCGTTGACGACCATTAGGACGTGCGTGTCGCCGGTGTTCATGCCGCCGTGCTCGGCGAGCTTGGTCGGCCCGGAGTAAACGACGCCGACTTGGACCTTGCCGAACACGTCTGGGTAGTGGCCGTTGTTGACCTTCACGCCGAAGAACTTCGCGGCGTCAGCTCCGGCCCAGATCTCGGCGAGTCCTGAGTGCTGGACGGTCACTGGGTTGTCGTTGACGTCCTGGCCCTGGGCCGTGTGGCTCCAGAGGTAGTTCTTGACGAAGTTGTCGGCGGTCTGCGAGTTGTCGGACAGATAGGACTGCCATAGGTCGTCGTCGGTGCCGGCCACGATGAGCTTCGAGTTGGTCGGGTGCGTCTTGGCCCAGGCGGCGTTGATCGCGTCGATGATCGGGCCGTCCGGGACGGTGACGAGCTGGTTCGGATTCTGAGGTGACTGGCCGTGCTTGGCGGTGACGATGATCGTGGTGGACTTGGCGAGGCCTTCCTTGCGAATGGCGGCCACCATGCGTCCGAGCTGGGCGTTGACGTAGTCCAGGGCGCTGGAGACGACCGGCCCCGGGACGACTTTGCCGTTGACCAGCTGATAGCCCCCAGCTTGCGGGACGCTGGTGGTGTAGTTGCCATTCTTGTCCGGTCCGATCAGCGTGGTCGGGTCCGAGATGATCTTCTGGGCGACCGAAAGGGTCTGGAAGTTCAGGCCGAAGATCGCGGGCGTGCCGACCTTCGTCTTGCCCGAGTGGTCGCGACCGTCGATCTCGTTGAGCACCGCTTGGACCTTGTAGCCGTCGTACTGCTTCGTGGCGGCGTCGATGTGGGCCCAGTCGTCGTCCTGTGGGTACGGAACGCCGTTTGGCTCGACGGCTTGGGAGTCGATCTCCGGAGAGAACAGG
>JAOPUY010000351.1 GCA_025963265.1 Frankiales bacterium
CCGGTCGGCACCGCCGGCGATCTGCGCGAGATGATCCAGAGCGTCGCGCCGGCCGGCGAGCTGGTCGAGCTGGCCTGGAACCCGGAGTTCCTGCGCGAGGGCTTCGCGGTCGAGGACACGCTGCGGCCAGACCGGCTGGTCTTCGGCGTGCACAGCGAGTGGGCCGAGGCGACCATCCGCTCGGCCTTCGAACCGGTCATCGCGGCCGGCACGCCGGTCATCGTCACCGACTTCGCCACCGCCGAGTTGGTCAAGGTGGCCGCGAACTCGTTCCTGGCCACCAAGATCAGCTTCATCAACGCGATGGCCGAGGTGTGCGAGGCCACCGGCGCCGACGTGACTCAGTTGGCCGACGCGATCGGCCACGACGTCCGGATCGGGCGCAAGTTCCTCAACGCCGGACTCGGCTTCGGCGGCGGCTGCCTGCCCATGGACATCCGCGCCTTCATCGCCCGGGCCGGCGAGCTGGGCCAGGACCAGGCCGTGTCCTTCCTGCGCGACGTGGACGAGATCAACCTGCGTCGACGCGCCCGCACCGTCGAGCTGGGCCTGGACCTCAACGACGGCAGCTACCGCGGGACGACGGTGGCCGTGCTGGGCGCGGCGTTCAAGCCCAACTCCGACGACGTCCGCGACTCCCCCGCTCTGGACGTGGCCGCCGCGGTCGGTCGTCGGGGCGCGACCGTGCGGGTCTTCGACCCCGAGGCCAACGCCAACGCGCAGAAGCTGCACCCTGAGCTGACCTACGCCGATTCGCTGGATGCCGCCATCCAGGGCGCCGACCTCATCATGCTGCTGACCGAGTGGGACGAGTTCCGCCGGATGGATCCCGACATCGTCGGCGCCAAGGTCCGCAAGCGCAACGTCGTCGACGGCCGCAACGTGCTGGACCCGAAGCAGTGGCGCGAGGCCGGCTGGGTCTACCGCTCGCTCGGCCGCCCCTAACTCCCCAGGTTTCGGCGCGTTTTTGTTGCCAGGGAACGAAAACGCTCCGAAAGGCGCCCACTAAGAGGTGATGTCCTTGCGGGCGAAGTGGACCCAGGCCGCGCTGAAGAAGATCGCCGAGTAGATCACCGACAGCGCGGAGCCGCGGATCATGTCGTCCCAGACGATGCTCGGGCTCAACGCGTCCAGCCAGGAGTACTGGAAATGGGTCGGCAGCACCACCCGATACGGATCCAGGGCGGTGATCGAGTCGATGATGTTGGAGACCACGACCAGGAAGGTCGCGCCACCCACCGCGGCCAGCGGCGCATCGGTCAACACGCTGAGCAGAAACGCCAACGCGGCGACCAGCAAGGCCTGCCCCGCGGAGTAAAACGCCACGATCAGCATGCGTTGAATCGTCTCGGCGTAGCTGAAGGTGCCCCCGAACGGCGAAGTGGCCGGAGCCCAGCCGAAGAAGATCCCGCCGACGGCGTAGGACCAGGACGGCAGCAGCAGGTTTACCCCGAAGCTGAAGCTCAGGGCGACGATCAGCTTCTGGCGGAGCAGCCGGGACCGCGGGATCGGGATGCTCAGCAGATAACGCAGCGAGGACCAACTGGCCTCGCTGGCGACGGTGTCGCCGCAGAACATCGCCACCAGGACGACGAGCAGGAAGCCGACCGAGGCGAACTCGGCGAACAGCGCGAAGTTGCCGGCGCCGTCGGTGGCCAGGTCGACCAAGGCCGAGCCGTTCGCCGAGCGGGACGCGCCGCCGATCTTGAACGCCAGGGCCATCACGATCGGCAGCACGATCAGGATGACCGCAGTCCACTGCGTGCGCCGCCGTTTGAGCTGGCGCACAAACTCGACCCGCAACGGCATTGTCCGACCGGGCCGGAAGGTCGCGGCCGCCGTGCGCTCAGGCGGCGGGAGTTCGGCCAGCCGGTCGTGCATGCCCCGTCGGGTCGCCGGTCCGACCTGCTCGGCCGTCGGCTCAGTCACGTCGTTCTCCGATCAGGTCAAGGAAAACGTCTTCCAACGCGCGGCGAGCGGGCACGGCGTGGGCGGCGATCCCCGCCGCGTCCAAGACGGCCAGCGCCGACTGCGGATCGGAGACGACCAACTGCTCCACGCCGACACCGGCCACCTCGGCCACCGAGCCGGCCGCGACCAGGCGGCCGTTGGCCATCACCACCACATGGGTGCACGTCTGCTCGACCTCGGCCAGCAGATGCGAGGACAGGATGACCGTCCGACCAGTCGCGGCGTAGCGATGCAGCACCTCGCGCATCTCGGCGATCTGCGGCGGGTCCAGGCCGTTGGTCGGCTCGTCCAGGATGAGGACCTCGGGCAGGCCGAGCATGGCCTGGGCGATGGCCAGCCGCTGCTGCATTCCGTGGCTGTAGGTCTTGACCCGCCGATCCAGCGAGGACCCCAGCCCGGCGATCTCGAGCACGGTCTCGAACTCGGCGGCCGCCGGCTCGCGACCCGAGGCCGCCCAGTACAAGTCCAGGTTGTCCCGTCCGCTGAGGTGCGGCAACAGGCCCGGACCCTCGACGAAAGCGCCCAAGGCCGAGAGCACCGCCGCACCGGGGCGGACCTCCTCGCCGAAGACCCGCACCGTGCCGGACGTCGGCAGGATCAGTCCCATCAGCACTCGCAGCGTCGTCGTCTTGCCGGCGCCGTTCGGGCCCAGCAGTCCGAGCACCTGGCCCCGCTCGACCTGGAAGCTGACCCCGTCGACGGCGCGATAGCCGTCGCTGTAGGACTTCACCAGATCGATGAAGGCCACCGGGACCTCGGCCAGGGCGGCCTCGCGAGGCGCGCGACGACGGCCCCGCAACCGCCAGAGCGCGAAGGCGATCGACAGCAGCACCACGATGAGGGCGAGAATCGGCCACCAGAGCACCGTCCCGGTCCGGATGACCTCGGTGGCGACCGAGGGCACGCTCAGCACCCCGACCGCCGGCACCCCGGCCGCGGCGCTGGCCAGCGAACCGGTCAACCCCACGGTGTAGCTCGCCGGTGCCGCCGGCATCGCGTAGCTGAAGTCGGTGGTCGAGACGACCACGGCCAGTCGGTGCCGGGCTGGGATGTCGGCCACAATCCAGGGCAGCTCGACCGTGACCGCCTGGGCCGCGCCGTCGGCCGGCAATGACACCTGCACCGGCGCGACCAGATTGGCCGGCAACGCCGAGGTGCCGTCCGGCGCCACATCGCGCAGGCTCACGAACAGCGTCGCGGTCACGGGGCCCGTGACCGTGATGCCACTGGCCGGCGGCGTGGACGGGGTGCTCAACACCTGCAGCGACAGCGTGGACGAGCCGGTGATCAAGACCGACTTGGCTAAGGGCTGGGTGCTGAACACCGCGATCTGACCGGGGATCTGCGAGAGCGCGGACAGGGCGCTCACCCCGACGCTGGCCGCGGTCGACAGCGCGCTGCCCAGGGCGGGGATCGACGTCACCGCGGCTGGGTTGCCGCCCGCTGGCGCGTTGATCTCCTGCGGCGGGCCGGCCACCGGCAAGGACAGGCTGGGGGCGAAGGGGACGCCGGGCGCGGCGTCCGGGTAGCCCGCGCTGGCCCGCAGCGTCTTGTTCACCGATTGC
>JAOPUY010000359.1 GCA_025963265.1 Frankiales bacterium
TGGCATCCCTACGGCCCGATGCCCGGCCAGCTCGAGCCGCTGTTGGTCTCCTCGGCCTCTGGCGTTCGGCTGACCCTGGCCGACGGCCGCGAGCTGATCGATGGCATGTCCTCCTGGTGGGCCGCGATCCACGGCTACCGGCACCCGGTGCTCGACGCGGCCGCCCACCGCCAGCTCGACTCGATGAGCCACGTGATGTTCGGCGGCCTCACCCACGAGCCGGCCATTCGGCTCGCGCAACGGCTGATCGAGATCACCCCGAGCGGGCTCGAACACGTCTTCTTCTCCGACTCCGGCTCGGTCGCGGTCGAGATCGCGGCCAAGATGGCCTTGCAGTACTGGGTCTCGGCCGGCCGCCCCGACAAGCACAAGCTCATCACCTGGCGCGGCGGCTACCACGGCGACACGGTGCACCCGATGAGCGTGTGCGACCCCGAGGGCGGCATGCACGCGCTGTGGAAAGGGATGCTGCCCGAACAGGTCTTCGTTGACGCCCCGCCGCCCGGACTGGACGCCCCCGTGGACCCGGCCTACGTGGCGACCTGGGATCGCGCGCTGCGCGAGCACGCCGACGAGCTGGCCGCCATCATCGTCGAGCCGGTGGCGCAGGGCGCCGGCGGCATGACCTTTCACCACCCGGGCTACGTGACGGCCTTACGCGAGCTGGCCGATCGCCACCGAGACCTGCTTATCCTCGACGAGATCGCCACCGGCTTCGGCCGCACCGGCAGCCTGTTCGCCGCCGAGCAAGCCGGCGTCGTACCGGACATCATGTGCCTCGGCAAGGCCCTCACCGGCGGCTACCTGTCGATGGCGGCGACGCTGTGCACGACCGAGGTCGCGCGAGGCATCGCCGCCGGTGACGTTCCGGTGCTGGCCCACGGCCCGACGTTCATGGCCAACCCGCTCGCCGCCAGCGTTGCCCTGGCCTCAATCGACCTGCTGCTGGCGGGGGACTGGGCCGCCGACATCGCCCACATCTCGGCTGACCTGAACGTGGGGCTCGGGGCGTTGCGCGGCCGGCCGGGCGTGCGCGACGTGCGGGTCGCCGGCGCCATCGGCGTGGTCCAACTCGACCACGAGGTCGACCTCGCCGCGGCGACCGCGGCGGCGACACGGCACGGCGTCTGGCTGCGGCCCTTCCGCGACCTGATCTACACGATGCCGCCCTACATCGTCGACGACGACGAGCTGGCGGCCATCTGCGCGGCGATCGCGGCGGCCGCCCGGGCCAGCACCGACGCGGTGCGGGCTGCCGCCGCGGTCGGCCCGTCCACCGAATCGCCGTCCGCCGAATCGCCGTCCGCCGAATCGCCGTCCGCCGAGTTGGCTCCCGCCGGATTGGCCTCCGCCGAATCGGGACTGCTCGCATGAGCTCAGATCCGCGGCTCCAATGGCTGGCTGACTCCGCCGCCGAGCGGCTGGCGGCCGGCCTGCACCGCGAGCCCCGCCCGCAGCCGAAGCTGAGCTCGCGCTCGATGCTGGATCTCGCCTCCAATGACTACCTCGGGCTGTCCCGGGACGAGCGGGTGATCGAGGCCGCAGCCGAGGCGGCGCGCGAATGGGGCACCGGCTCGACCGGTTCGCGGCTGGTCACCGGCACCACCGAGCTGCATCTGCGGCTCGAGGCGGCGCTCGCTGAGCTGGTCGGCGCGCCGAGCGCGCTGGTGTTCTCCTCGGGCTACCTGGCCAACCTCGGCGTCATCACCGCGCTGGCCGGCCCGGACTGCCTCGTGGTCTCCGACCGCGGCAATCACGCCTCGCTGGTCGACGGCTGCCGGCTGGCCAAGTCGGACGTGGTGATCACGCCGCATGGCGACCAAGCCGCCGCCGAACGGGCGTTGCAGGCGCGGCGCGAACCGCGAGCGCTGGTCGTGATCGACGCCATCAACTCCGCCGACGGGGATCTGCTGGCCCTGAACGAGTGGCATCAGCTGGCCCGTCGCAACGGGGCACTGCTGATCGTCGACGACGCGCATGGGGTCGGCGTCCGCGGCGACGGACGCGGGTCGGTGTTCGAGGCCGGCATCGCCGCCGAACCCGACGTCGTGACCACGGTGACCCTGTCGAAATCACTGGCCGCGCAAGGGGGAGCGGTGCTCGCAGCCGGAGCCGTCATCGAGCACCTGATCGACACCGCGCGGCCCTTCATCTTCGACACCGGCCTGAACCCGCCCGCGGTGGGCGCCGCCCTGGCCGCGGTGCAGATCATCACCGCCGAGCCTGAGCTGGCCAAGACCGTGCTGCAACGGGCCGCCGAACTCGCCGCCACGGCGGGAGTGCCGGTGACCGACGGCGCCGTGGTGCCGGTCATCATCGGCGCGGCCGCCGAGGCGTTCGCGTTGGCCGAGGCGTTGCGGGCCAGGGGCATCCAGGCCGGCTGTTTCCGCCCGCCCTCGGTGCCGGTCGGGACCGCTCGGCTCCGATTGACCGCCAACGCCCGCTTGAGCGCCGGCGACATCGAGCGCTTTGGGGTTGCGCTGGCCGACGCGCGCTCCGACTTGGACCGCGCCGACTTGGACCGCGCCGACCAGGCTCGGCGCCGGCGGTGAAGGTCATCGTGGTCACCGGCACCGGCACCGACGTGGGCAAGACCATCGTGACCGCGGCGCTGACGTCGTGTGCGCGGCAATCCGGGGACCGAGTGGCGGTGGTCAAGCCGGTGCAGACCGGGGTGCAACCCGGCGAGCCGGGCGACCTCGCCACTGTCCGGCGTCTCACTGGCTGCGAGGACCTGTTCGAGTACGTCCGTTACGCCGAGCCACTCGCCCCCGCCACCGCCGCCCGGCGCCAGGGCGAGCCCGGCCCGCGCATGGAAGACCTAGCCGAGCAGATCGCCGCACTGGACGATTACGACCTGGTGCTAGTTGAGGGCGCGGGTGGGGCTCTGGTCCGGTTCAACGACAGCGACGAGACGCTGCTCGACCTGTTGGACGGCCTCCTCGAACACGACATCGGGCAGTCGTACGGAAGGCCTGTGGTCCGGACGCACCAGTTGGAAGTCGTGCTCGTCATCACCGCCGGCCTGGGATCGCTGCATCACCTCGCGGCGACCTCCATCGCGATGGAGGTCGCACACGTCGAGCCCGATCACCTCGTCATCGGCTCCTGGCCGACCGACCCCGGGCTGGCCGAGCGTTGCAACCTGTCTGACCTCAGCGACTACAACCGGGGCTTCGCCCGGCTCAGCGGGGCCTTGCCCGAGGGGGCGGGCGACCTGGAGCCGGCCGCGTTCGCCGAGCTGGCTATGCGTTCACTCACGCCCGCGCTGAGCGGAAACCTCAATGCGCGAGAATTCATCATGTCCCACCGCCCGAAGCCGCCCGCCGCAACCAGCCCGCCCGTTCGTTGATCGAGGAGACACCTGCGATGACCGCCGTCGACACCCCCACCGAAGTACTGGCCCGCGCCCGCGAGCAGGTGCTGGACAACGGCGTCGGACTGTCCCAAACCGACATCCTGACCGTCCTCCAGCTGCCGGACGAGCACCTCGAGGAGCTGCTGGCGCTGGCCCATGAGGTGCGGCTGCGCTGGTGCGGCCCGGAGGTCGAGGTGGAGGGCATCATCAGCCTCAAGACCGGCGGCTGCCCGGAGGACTGTCACTTCTGCTCGCAGTCGGGGCAATTCACCTCACCCGTGCGCACGGCCTGGCTCGACGTGCCGAGCCTGGTCGAGGCGGCCAAGCAGACGGCCAAGACCGGCGCGACTGAGTTCTGCATCGTGGCCGCGGTGCGCGGACCGGACAAGCGGCTGATGGCCCAGGTCGCCGAGGGCGTCAAGGCCATCAAGGACGCGGTCGACATCAACGTCGCCTGCTCGCTCGGCATGCTGACCCAGGCCCAGGTCGACGAACTGGTCGCCATCGGCGTGCACCGCTACAACCACAACCTCGAGACGGCCCGCTCGCACTTCGACCAGGTGGTGACCACTCACAGCTGGGAAGAGCGCTGGGAGACGCTGCGCATGGTGGCCGCGGCCGGCATGGAGGTCTGCTGCGGCGGCATCATCGGGATGGGCGAGACGGTCGAGCAGCGCGCGGAGTTCGCCGCCCAGTTGGCTGAGCTCGCGCCGGACGAGGTGCCGATGAATTTCCTCAACCCGCGCCCGGGCACGCCGTTCGGCGACCTGCCGGTGCTCGAGGGCTCCGAGGCGTTGAAGACCATCGCGGCGTTCCGGCTGGCCATGCCGCACACGATCCTGCGTTTCGCCGGCGGCCGTGAGCTGACGCTGGGCGACCTCGGGGCGCGGCAGGGCATGCTGGGCGGCATCAACGCGGTCATCGTCGGCAACTACTTGACGACGCTGGGGCGACCCGCTGAGTCCGACATCGATCTGCTGACCGAGCTGCGGATGCCGATCAAGGCGCTCTCAGCGACGCTCTAGCACACCGAAAACGGGGGATGCTCATGCAAGACGGCGAGGCGGCGGCGACCGGGTTCGACCCGATGGCGGTGGTGTTTTGCGGGCAGTGCGGCGAGCTCCTCGCCGCCGGCGACCACCTGGCCTGCCAGCAGCGAGCCGAGCTCGAGCCACCGCGGTATTGCCCGCAATGCGCCCGCCGGATGGTCGTTCAAGTCGACCCCGTCGGCTGGCATGCCCGCTGCTCCCGCCACGGCCAGTACGCCAGCGACTAGCCCAGCCGCCGCAAGGCACGGTAGTTAGCCGCCGGTTCGGCAGTTAGCCGCCGGTTCGGCCGACCTCGGCCTGCCGGCCCGAGCGGCGGACGAGCGGGCGGCACATCGTCGCAAGAGCGCGCGTTGGGGCCGCACAAAGCCGCTAGAGGAGGACGCGCGACTCGCCGGCGTAGAGGTTCATCCGGCCCGGACGCACCATGCCGGCCAACAGCAGTCCGTAGTCGCGCGCCAAGTCGACCGCCAAGTCCGAGGGCGCCGAGACCGCGACGATGCCGGCGACGGAGGCCGCGATGGCCTTCTGAACGATCTCGAAGGACACCCGTCCGCTCACCGCCAACAGCAGATCAGTCGCCGGCAGCCGGTCGGCCAGCAACGCCCACCCAGTCACCTTGTCGACCGCGTTGTGCCGGCCGACGTCCTCGCGGACCACCAGCAGCTCACCGGCGCTGGTCGCCAGGCCGGCGGCGTGCAGCGAGCCGGTCCGGGCGAACGTCCGCTGCTGGACCCGCATCGACTCCGGCAGCTGCTGCAGCGTCGCCGCCGAGACCGTCCAATCCGGGGTGGACGGGGCGGCCCACTTCAGCGGCGCCAAATCGAGCACGTCGGCGCTGCAGACCCCGCACGAGGTGCCGGTGACCCAGGACCGGGGCTGCGGCGGCTCGACCCCCGCGGCCAGGCTGAGATGCACCTGATCCACCCCCCGACCGGTCAGCCCGGCGCTCAACCCGAGCCGGCCCTCGGCGGCAGCGGTCGAACGAACGGTGAGGTCATCAGCCGTGCGGCACTGGCGCAGCCCGATCAGGTCATCGGCCGATCGGACGCCGGACTCGACGACCAGCCAGCCGGCGGCCAGCTCGATATCGTGGCCGGGCGTGCGCATCAGCGTGGCTATGACGGCGTCGTCGATGACCAGGTTCAGCGGGGCCTCGACACTCAGCTCATCGCCCTGGGCCGACGCGGACGCCGAGGGCGAGTCAGGGCCAGCAGCAGAACCAGAGCCAGCAGCAGACGCAGCAACAGACGCAGAACCGGGCGCCGGGGACGAAGCGGCTTGCAGCACCCGGACGACGCGGCGCCGGGCAGACATCACCGACATGGGCAGCTCCTCACCATCAGGCGGACCAGCTCAGTCTATGGACCGCGGCGACGGCCCGGCGCCGGAAAAGTTGCGGAGTCGACCAAGATGGAACCATGACACTGTTCGGCGAGCCCGAGGTCGGCGATGCCGCCGAGGGCGTGGCGGGGGCCGGCAACCCGCTGTTCGACGAGGACCCGAGCGCGCCGCTGGCCGTCCGGATGCGCCCGCGCACGCTCGATGAGGTGATCGGACAGCAGCATCTGCTGGGCCCCGGCAGCCCGTTGCGGCGGCTGGTGGAGGGCGACGCCCCGATGTCGCTGATCCTCTACGGCCCGCCCGGCACCGGCAAGACCACCCTGGCCATGATCGTCTCGACGGCGACCAACCGCCGCTTCGTCCAACTCTCCGCACTCACCGCCGGCGTCAAGGACGTCCGGTCGGTCATCGACACCGCCAAGCGCACGCTCGAGCGCGGTGGCCGCCCGACGGTGCTGTTCATCGACGAGATCCACCGCTTCTCCAAGACCCAGCAGGACTCGCTGCTGTCGGCGGTCGAGGCCCGCACGGTCACCCTGGTCGCCGCGACGACCGAGAACCCGTTCTTCTCCCTGGTCTCGCCACTGCTCTCACGCAGCCTCTTGCTCACCCTGCAGCCGCTGACCGACCAGGACATCGACCAGCTCGTCGAGCGCGCGCTGCGCGATCCGCGCGGGCTGAACGACGAGCTCACTCTGGCCGAGGACGCCCGCGCCCACCTGCTGCGCATCGCCGGCGGCGACGCCCGCCGGGCCCTGACCGCGCTCGAGGCGGCCGCCGGCTCGACCATGGCGGACGGCAAAGCAGAGGTGGACCTGGCCACCCTCGAACTCGCGGTCGACAGCGCCGCGGTGCGCTATGACCGCGACGGCGATCAGCACTACGACGTGATCAGCGCCTTCATCAAGTCGATCCGCGGCTCGGACGCCGACGCGGCCGTGCACTACCTGGCCCGGATGATCGAGGCGGGGGAGGACGCCCGGTTCATCGCGCGCCGGCTGGTCGTCCACGCCAGCGAGGACATCGGGCTGGCCGA
>JAOPUY010000373.1 GCA_025963265.1 Frankiales bacterium
GCGTTCGTCCGGTGGTGAAGAACCCTGCGACCGTCGTTGGCGCGGTCGCCGAGTCGCTGGGCCAGTCGTTGTCGCCGCGCGGGGAGTTGGACATCGACGTGTACCGGCTGCACCGCACTGACGCGGAGCCCGACCTCGTCGTCCGCGTCTTCGGACCTGCCGTTGAGCGGGCATCGGTGGACGCCGCCGCGCGGGTACTGCAGAGCTTCGGGGGCACCCGGTTCCCGGCCGAACGCTGCCCGACCGACACCCCGGTCCTCCCGATCGGCGAGGGCCGGCACCTGCTCGTTACTGGTTACGTCGAACCGTCACCGGCTCCCCGTCCCGGCTTTGTGTTGGCCTGGTGCGCCGGGCTGCTCGGTCGACTGGCGACCCGAGCCGGGAACGACCTGCCGGCCGGCGGCGGCTGGCACCGGCTCGGCCCCACCCCGTCCCAGGAGATCGACGAGGCGTTACGCCTCGGCGGCCAGCTCGGCCCCTCGGCCGCCGAGCTCGTGGACGCCCTGGTTGAGGCCGACGACGGAACCGGCCTGTCCGCGGCGCTGATCCACGCCGACCTGACGCCGCCGAACGCCGTCCCGCAGGGCGACCAGCCTCCGGTGATCATCGACTGGGTCGGGGTGGGCCGTGGCCCGCGGATCTGGCCGCTGGCCTTCCTGCTGTTCGTGGCTGGACCGCGTGGCGCTCGCCGGGCGCTCGAGCGCTACGCCCGCTCGATCTCGCTGTCTGAGGAGGAACTCAGCCGGCTGCCGGGCGTCATGATCGCCCGCCCGCTGACCCTTGACCTGTGGTCGGTGGCCTACGAACGGATGACCGCGCAACAGGCGATCACCCGCTGCCGGGCACACCGCGCCCGGGTCGAGGCGATCGCTCGGGCGTTGCGCGATCCCGGTCCGCGCTGAGTCCGCGTCCGGTCTCCGTCAGGACCGGTTTATCCCAGCTCCGACAGCTGAATCGGCCCTTGCCGCCCTGCTCGGCCGGTGCTTGAATCGGCGGATAGCCGGACGCTGTCTGGCGCCCGGCATGAGCCGGTCGGAGGTGTTTCTGGTATGGCCACGAACATCAGCAACCTCGAGCGGGATGGGGAAAGCCGCCCATTCGCCGCCCACGGACACGCGGAGCTGGGAAGTGCCGGTGGCCTCACGCTTATGAGGGGGGTCTTCGAGCCGGGTTGGCGGTGGTCCAACGACATCGCCCCGATCGCCGGCACCGACTCCTGTCAGACCCGCCACCTCGGCTACCTGGTCTCAGGTCGCATGCAGGTGCGGATGGACGACGGGGCCGAGATGACCATCGAGGCGGGTGACTTGTTCGACCTGCCAAAGGGCCACGACGCGTGGGTGCTCGACGACGAGCCGGCCGTGATGATCGACTACTCCCCCGAAGTGACTCGCTACGCCCGAGGGCGCGCGGCCGATGCGGCGGCGCCGGATGACAAGTACATGACCCTCGTCCGACGTGGTTACGACGCGTTCAACCGAGGTGATGCCGACACGCTACGGACGATCCTCACCCACGACGTGGGCCAACACGTGCCGGGCAACAGTCAGATCGCCGGTGAGTACAAGGGAATCGACGCCGTGCTGGCCTACTACGGCAAGCTGGCGGAGTTGACCGACGGTCAGTTCCGGGTCGATCTGATCGACGTGCTCGGGGACGGGCATGGACACGTCACCGCCCTGCATCAGATGACGGCAACCCGCAACGGGGTCACCCGGGTCAGTCGCGGCAGCATCCTGTTCACGTTCCTCGGCGATCGGGCGACGGACTTGCTCGAGATGCGCTCGGACCTTCCTGGCGACGACGCGTTCTTCGCGTGAGTTGGCAAGCGTCCGGCCGCGAGCTCCCACGATCGGACGGCTAACGTCCCTCGCCCGCCTCGATGCCTGCCGGCGCCGGATCGTGGCGCCGGTAGGCGCGGGTGAAAGTCCCCGCGCCGCCGGTCAATCCGCGCAGCGTGGTCGAGTAGCGGACGAGTTCGATGGCGGGGATCTCAGCGTGGATCACGTTGCGCGCGCCCGGGCGATTTGACTCGATCAGTTCGGTGCCGGTGACCCGGGCGCGCCTCGTCGACAGGTCGGACAGGACCGCGCCGATGTGGTGTTCGCCGACGCGGATTTCAACCTCGTCGATCGGCTCGAGGATCTGCAGCCGGGCTGCCGCTGCCGCCGCCGTGACGGCCAGGGCGCCGGCCGCCTGGAAGGCCGCGTCGGAGGAATCGACGCTGTGCGCCTTGCCGTCGGTCAGCGTCACTTGGACGTCATCGAGCGGAATGCCGTCGGCCATGCCGTGGGCCAACTGGGCCCGAACCCCTTTCTCGACCGAGGCGATGAACTGCCGGGGTATCGCGCCGCCGACGACCTTGTCCACGAACGTCACTCCGGACCCGCGGGGCGTCGGCTCGACGGTGATCGCGCAGACGGCGTATTGGCCGTGGCCGCCGGACTGTTTGATGTGACGGCCGCGTCCGTCGCCGGCGGCGGCGAACGTCGCCCGGAGCGCGATGCGCACCGGTTCCACCGCGAGCATCGCGCCGGCGTCTCGCAACCGGGACAGCACCACGTCGGCGTGCGCGTCGCCCAGGCACCACAGGACGAGCTGACCCGTGTCGGCGTTGCGATCGATTCGCACAGCCGGATCGGACGCGCTGAGCCGGCTCAACGCCTTGGCCAGCCGATCCTCATCCTCCCGAGACCCAGCCGCCACGGCGATCGGCAGCAACGGCGCGGGCAGCTCCCACGGCAGCAGCACGAGGGGCCGGCCCGGCTCGCACAACGTGTCGCCGGTCTCGGCGCTGCCCAGCCGGGACAGCAGGCAGATGTTGCCGGCGACAACCCGCTCCAGCGGCACTAACGAGGTGCTGAGCAGGGTGGCGGGCTTCTCATCGGCGTCGTGATCGGGATGGCCCCGCTCCTCGGCGCCTCGCCCGGTGACATGCAGCGGGCAATCGGCGGACAGCGTTCCCGAGAAGACCCGCACCAGCGATACCCGGCCCACGTACGGATCGGCCCAGGTGCGGACCACCTCGGCCGCCAATGGGCCTTCGGGGTCGCAGGCCAGCGGCGGGCGGGCGCCGCCGACCGGGGTCCAGGCGGGAGGTAACGGCCGCTCAGCCGGGCTGGGCAACCCGTCGACGATGAGATCCAGCAGCTCGGCCAGCCCCACCTCGCTCACGGTGCAGACGGGCAGCACGGGGTGCAGATGCCCCCGGCCGACCGCGGTGTGCAGGTCAGCGAGCAACCGGGATCGATCGAGTTCGGCGCCGTCGAGGTAATTCTCGAGCAGCGTCTCATCCTCGCTTTCAGCGATGATCGCCTCGATCAGAGCGGCTGAGCGCTCACCGTTTCCCTCGAGCAGGCCGACGACGGCTGAGTTGTCCGCCGCCGGTTCGGCCAGCGCGACGACGGCGTTTCCGGCCAACAGCCCATACTCACCGCGGGCCGCCTCCAGCGTGGTGTCGAAGTCGGCCTGCGGCATCTCGAGGCGATTGATCACCACCGCCCTCGGCAAGTCCAGCGCCGCGCACTCCTGCCAGAGCGCCAGGGTGGTCTCATCGAGCGGGTCGACCGCCGACACCAGGAACACCACGGCGTCCGCGGCGCGCAACCCGGCCCGCAACTCACCGACGAAGTCACCGAAGCCGGGGGTGTCGAGCAGATTGACCAGCACGCCCTTCCAGGTCAAGGAGCATGCGGACAGCACGACCGATCGCTGCTGGCTGACCTCGACCGGGTCGCTGTCGGAGACGGTGGTGCCCTCGGCGATCGAGCCGAGCCGGTTGATCATGCCGGCGTAGGACAGCAGATGCTCGACGAGCGTCGTCTTGCCCACCCCGCTGTGGCCGATGATCGCAATGTTCCGCACAGCGCTCGGCTGCTCGGTCGGCAGCGCCGCGCGCGCGTACGGCCCCCGGCCGGCGGCCTTGCCAACCGATGGTGCTTTCGTCCGGATCGCTGCCTTGGTCAATGCGCTCACCAGTCCCGCGTAAAGCCCTGTCGTCCATTCGACACCTCCAACCGCAGCTGGACAAGGGCCGAGGCCAAGGGAACGGATCGTTAGCCCGCCGCGAAGGCGGCGCCGGTCAGTGCCGGCGGAGGAGGACGGCGACTGATCCGTGATCAAACTGGCGCCGAAAATTCATAAGTCGGACGTGCAACCTTTTATCGGCATGTGCGTCTATACGTGTGAAGGCGGTCCCGCCCCTCACACTTCTCAGAACGGTGGCTCTCGTGCGACGAATACTCGTTGTCCTCGTGTCGATCTCGGTCGGCATCCTCGCGCTCCTGGCGGTGACCTCGACTCAGGCCGACGCGATCCCCAGCCCGGCCAGCGGGGCCTACACGCCGCTCACGCCAGCCCGCTTGCTCGACAGTCGCAGCGAATTGGGCCTGGACGCGGGCTTCGGCCGAACGGTCAACGGCGGCCAGACGGTGGGTCTGCAAGTCACTGGACGCGGCGGAGTGCCGCTCACCGACGTCGGCGCGGTCGCGCTCAACGTGACCGTCGCCAATCCGACCGGTCCCGGCTACGTGACCGTCTACGCGACCGGCCGTCCGCTCCCGCTGGCTTCGAACCTGAACTACGTCGCGGGGCAGACGGTCGCCAACCTCGTCCTCGCGCCCGTCGGAGCCGACGGCAAGGTCAACCTGACAGTGGCCGGGCACGGCGTCCGGCTGATCGCCGACGTGCAGGGTTACTACACCAGCGGCACTCCGACCACCGCCGGAAACTACGGGACCTTCGCCCCGTCCCGGCTGCTGGACACCCGTCGCGGCATCGGCGCGCCGATCGCCCCGGTGGGCAATGGCCAATCGCTGTCGCTGACCGTCGCGGGCCGCGGCGGGGTGCCGGCCACCGGCGTCGGCGCGGTCGCGCTCAACGTCACGGCCACCGGGTCCGCCGGCGGCGGCTACATCACGGCCTACGCCAGCGGAAGTGCGCTCCCGAAGACCTCGTCGATCAATTACGTCGCCGGGCAGAGCGTGCCGGCTTTGGTCATCGCGCCGGTCGGAGCGGACGGGAAAGTCAACCTGCGGGTCAGCGGGGCGGCCGTGCACCTGGTGGCCGATGTCCAGGGTTACTTCTTGAGCGG
>JAOPUY010000398.1 GCA_025963265.1 Frankiales bacterium
TCGGCCATCAGGTCGCGGACGCTGGCCGTGGTCAGCTGCCACCCGTCGGTGGCCGTGGTCATGAACTCCTGAAGCATGGCCAGGCTCCAGTCGACGCCGTCGATGCGAGCGGTGGCGTGGCCGAGCAGCGAGGCCACGTGCCGGGCGCCGAGCCGGGTCAACTCGGCGTGGATCTCGATGTCGGGGTTGAGGCCAGGCTCGATCCGACGGAAGCACTTCATGATCGCGGTGTCGCCGAAGACCAGCGAGGTGTTGGACTGCTCGGCGCTCAAGGCGAGGCTGGGCTGCCCGACTGGGATCGCGTCGGCCTCGCTCACGCGGACGAACTCGACGCCGTCGATGCTGGCGTTCTCAGCGATCGCGTCGAGCCACAGACCGGTGACTTCCTTGTCGTAGAGGGCGTCGTAGAGCTCGACCGGCGCGTCCTCGTCCTGGTCGATGACCGAGCCGATGTGGGCGTAGGCCAGGTTCTCGGCCGGACGCCGGCGCAGCACGATGGGAATCTGGTAGTGCTCAAGCTCGCCGTCGGGGTAGCTCACGTCGGCGATCCAGAACTGGACCGGTGGCCCGGCCTCGCTCAGCGTGGCCAGCCACCGGGCGGCGACCACGCCCTGCCGCGACTTACCGGCATACCAACGCTGCTGGCCGAGCCAGTTGCTGATGACGTCTGTGACCGCGCTCGGATCGACTCTCACTCGGAAACTCCTTCCGCGCCAGTGGCCCGCGGACGGGGGCTGACCTCAGTCGTGCCGTCGCTCGCCGGGACGAGCCTTCGTTCGGAATCGGCCGCCTGCTCAGCCATCGCGGGCGAGGCCGGGTCCTCATCCTCACCGCGCTGGTATCCCTCCGACGGCGGCAGGCCGGTGCCGGCCACAGGCTGATGCATCGGCAACCGCAGCCAGTAGAACCCGTGGCCGGCGACCGTGAGCAGGTAGGGAAGCTCGCCGATCGCCGGGAAGTGGCTGCCGCCGGTCATCTCAATCGGCTCGACGCCCTCCCAGGTGCGCAGGTCGAGCTCGACCGCCTGGGGGAAGCGGGTCAGGTTGTTGACGCAGAGCACGACGTCGTCGCCGAAGGCCCGCACGAACGACAGCACCGACGGGTTCGAGCCGCCCAAGTCGGTGAAGGTGCCGAGTCCGAACGCCGGATTGGCCTTGCGGACGCCGATCATGCGGCGCGTCCAATGCAGCAGCGAGGACGTGTTGCGGGTCTGGGCCTCGACGTTGGTGACCTGGTAGCCGTAGAGCGAGTCGGAGTTGACCGGGAGGTAGAGACGGCCCGGTTCGCACACTGAGAAGCCGGCGTTGCGGTCGGGGGTCCACTGCATCGGCGTGCGAACGCCGTCGCGGTCGCCGAGCCAGATGTTGTCGCCCATGCCGATCTCGTCGCCGTAATACAGCACCGGCGAGCCCGGAAGGGACATCAGCAGGGCGGTGAACAGTTGGATGCGGTTGACGTCGTTGTCGAGCAGCGGAGCGAGTCGGCGCCGGATGCCGATGTTGGCCTTCATCCGCGGGTCCTGGGCGTACTCGGACCACATGTAGTCCCGCTCCTCGTCCGAGACCATCTCCAGCGTGAGCTCGTCGTGGTTGCGGAGGAAGATTCCCCACTGGCAGCCGTCCGGAATCTTGGGCGTCTGCTCGAGGATTTCCGAGATCGGATAACGGCTTTCGCGTCGGACGCTCATGAAGATCCGCGGCATCACCGGGAAGTGGAACGCCATGTGGCACTCGTCGCCGCCGACGGAGTAGTCGCCGAAATACTCGACGACGTCGGCCGGCCACTGGTTGGCCTCGCAGAGCAGCACCCGGTCGGGGTAGTTGTCATCGACCTCCTTGCGCACCCGCCGGAGGAAGTCATGGGTCTCCGGCAGGTTCTCGCCGTTGGTGCCCTCGCGGACGAAGAGGTAGGGCACGGCGTCGAGCCGGAAGCCGTCGATGCCGAGGTCGAGCCAGAAGCGCAACGCGTCCAGAATGGCCTGGCAGACCAGGGGATTGTCGAAGTTGAGGTCGGGCTGGTGGGAGAAGAAGCGGTGCCAGTAGTACTGCTTGCGGATCGGGTCGAAGGTCCAGTTGGACGGCTCGGTGTCGACGAAGATGATCCGCGCGTCGGGATAGCCGTCGGCGTCGTCGGCCCAGATGTAGAAGTCGCCGTAGGGCCCCTGCGGGTCTTTGCGGCTGGACTGGAACCACGGGTGGGCGTCTGAGGTGTGGTTCATGACGAAGTCGATGATCACGCGCATGCCGCGCTCGTGCGCGGCGGCCAGGAAGACGGCGAAGTCCTCCAAGGTGCCGAACTCGGGCAGCACGCCGGTGTAGTCGGAGACGTCGTAGCCGCCGTCGCGCAGTGGCGAGGGAAAGAACGGGGGCAGCCAGAGGCAGTCCACGCCGAGCCAGGCGAGGTAGTCGAGCTTGTCGGTCAGACCCCTCAGGTCGCCGGTGCCGTCTCCGTTGGAGTCGGAGAAGCCTCGCACCAACACCTCGTAGAAGACCGCCCGCTTAAACCAGCCGGGGTCACTGCGCACGACCTGAGTCACGCATGCCTCCCGTCGTCCTGCCCGCCCCGTCCTCGGCTTGGTGCTAAGCCGTCCCGCTCCCCGAGTCTGCCATGAACCTGGAAGCGCTAACAGTCGGCTGTGAACCTGGGGGCCAGACCGTCCGGGTCGGCGCCGGCGAGCGGGCCGCTTGGCTAGTCGGCCGGCGGCAGCGGGGGGACCTCGGGTAGCGGCGGCACGGCCGGGAAAGCGGACGCATCCGAGTCCGGCGCCAACCCCGATCGGGCCTCGAGCGAGTCGGGGTCTCGGTCGGACGCGCGGAAGTCGGCCGCCTCGGGCAGCGTGGCGGCCGGCGGCAGATTCGAGTCGAACCAGCCCGCGGTGTCGATCGGCTCGGCCGGGTGGCTTGCGTCGGAGGGTCCCTCGGCTGATCGGGCCGGGCCCCCGTCAGCCGCCGGACCACCGGTGCTGGTCGCCGCCAGCCAGGACGGCGTCGCGCCGCCGCTGCCATTGGACCCGCCGGCCAGTCCGGCCAAGCCTTCCAGCGCCTTGGAGAACTCGCTCGGGACGATCCACATCTTGTTCGCGTCGCCCTGAGCGATCTGCGGCAACGTCTGCAGATACTGATAGGCCAGCAGGGCCGGGTCCGGTTTGGCGGCGTGGATGGCGCCGAACGTGGTCTCGATCGCCTTGGCCTGACCCTGCGAGGTCAGGTAGCGAGCCGCCCGGTCACCTTCGGCCCGCAGGATCCGGGACTGCCGGTCGGCCTCCGCGGCCAGGATCACGGCGGCCTTCGACCCCTCGGCCGACAGGATCTGAGCGGCCTTCTGGCCCTCGGCCGTCTTGATCGCCGACTCGCGCTGCCCCTCGGCGGCGAGAATGATGGCGCGCTTGTCGCGGTCGGCGCGCATCTGCTTCTCCATCGCGTCCCGGATCGAGGCGGGCGGCTCAATGGCCTTGATCTCCACCCGGGCCACCCGGATGCCCCAGGGACCGGTGGCCTCGTCCAGCACGCCGCGCAACTGGGTGTTGATGCTGTCCCGGCTGGTCAGCGTCTGCTCGAGGTTGAGCGCGCCGACCACGTTGCGCAGCGTGGTGATCGTCAACTGCTCGACCGCCTGGATGTAGTTCTGGATCTCATAAGTCGCCGAGCGCGGATCAGTGACCTGGAAGTAGATAACCGAGTCGATGGCCACGGTCAGGTTGTCCGAGGTGATCACCGGCTGGGGCGGGAAGCTCACCACTTGCTCCCGCAGGTCGATCAACGGCCGCAGCCGGTCGATGAACGGGACGAGCACGGCCACCCCCGCGCCCTGGGTGCGGGTGTAGCGACCGAGCCGCTCGACCACTCCCGCGCGGGCTTGCGGCACGATCCGCACGCTCCGTATCAGGGTGATGATCGCCAGCACGGCGATCACCAATATCGCGATCAGCACCGGATTCATTACAGGATCCCTTCGATGGCTGGGGTGGTTTGCACGCTCACATCGCTCCGGGGTCCCACACGACGGCGGTCGCGCCGTCGATCTGCATCACCCGGACGACTGCGCCCGGTTGAATGTGCTGGGTGTGGTCGAAGCTGCGGGCTGACCACTCGCCGCCGCGCAACTTCACGCGGCCGGATCGGCTGTCGACGGCGGTGAGGACCACCGCGTCCAATCCCACCAAACCGGCGCTGCCACTGAGGTGGGTGCGGCTGTCTGGCGTCAGATGGCGCTTGGCCACCGGTCGGACGAACAGCAGCAGGCCGACGCCGACGACTAGCGCGGTCGCGA
>JAOPUY010000399.1 GCA_025963265.1 Frankiales bacterium
CGGGGGCGTGGTTCGTGTTCGCTAGCTACATCGCATTGCTCACTTACAAGTTGGCCGGTGTGGATACAATCACAAACCACCAGATCTGGGCCAGCTACGCGTTGATCAATGGCCTCTAATCGTGGTAGCTGCGGGTCACCTTTGTCAGCTTCACTACGATCACCGCCGTCACCGGTTACGCCCTGATCCGGCACGCCCAGAGCGGGGTCATCGGCTGGGAAGAAACCAGCGAGATACCGCTGATGGGTGTGCTGGTGGCGTTGCTCATCTGGCACGTCAATCGGCAGCGGGCCGCGCAGGCGAAGTTGGCCGAGCTCCGCGACTTCGAGCGCACTCGCGCTGAGCAACGTGAAGTGACTGCCCGCTTCGGCTCGCACGAAGTGCGAACCAGGCTAACGATCGCTCGGGGATTCGCCGAGATGCTGCGAGACAACGCGACCGACGACACCGCACGGGCGGACGCGATCGTCGTCTTGAAGGAGCTGGACAAGGCCACAACCACGGCCACGAATTTGCTTACCCTGGTTCGAGTTGAGACGCCCGTAGCCCAGATACCGCTCGATATCAGCGCGTTGCTGGCCACGATCGTCGGACGGTGGCGCGCGACGGCCGAGCGGCAATGGTCAACCGAGGTTCAAGTGCGCAGATTGCTCGCTGACCCCGAACGCTTGGAAGCCGTGCTTGACTGCCTGCTAGAGAACGCGGTCAAGTTCACCTTGGTGAACGATGCGATCAGCATCAGCGTCCACCCGGACGGTACCGACGTGCTGATCGCCGTCCACGACGCCGGAGTCGGCATTCCCCAGGAGGATCTGAAAAGCATCACCGAGCCGTTCATCACCGGAAGCGCGGCGGGTGAGCGGGCGGGGAGTGGGTTGGGCCTGGCCATTGTGAACACGATCGTCGAACCGCGCGGCGGGAGCCTGACGTTAGCCAGCTCAGAGGGCGCGGGGACGACGGCGACCATTCGGCTGTGCGACGCCCACCCCGAGCGCATTCCATCGGCGGCGAGCACTGCCAACGCACAGCCGAAATTTGGCTCGTCCGCAAGCCGCTGGTAGCGATCAGCCCAGTTGAACGGCGGCAAGGCTGCGAGCGGGACATGACAGAGTTGTAATAGGGCATTCTAAGTCTTGTTGCCAGCGTTACCCGCGGTGCACGATTCGACGGTGCGCCCCGAGTTTCCTGCACCCACCCGAACCCAGGTATTGCTGATCGTTGCCGCGTTGCTGTGCTACGCCGTTGGGTATCCGGTGGCGTTGAAGGCGCATTCCTCGATCGGCTGGATCTTCGTTAGCCTCGGCGGTCTCTTCCTCATCTCATTGGCCATGGTCACGATCGCGCGCCTGCACATGGGTCCGGCCGCTCCGGGCGAAGAAGATCCCGCGGCCGAGCGGACAGGCCAAACCTGATGGCGCCGGCTGGGTGCGGAGCCGGCCGCACACCGGTCACCCAGTCGCCACCGGACGCGACTGGGCGCTGATGCCCGGCGATGGGTCGACCCGCTCGACCGAGCTCGGAGCCCAGCTGGCTTCGAGCCTGCTCCAGAGCGCCCTGCTGCTGCTGATCGTGGCGTCAATCTTTACCGCGTTGAGTTTATGGCTGCGGGGCGGCCAGCCTCAGGCCTTTCAACGCCTGGCCAGTAGCTGGGTCGGCTCGAGACCTGACGAGCCGCACCGTCACCGGATGCTGCGTTTCGGCTTGGGCCTGTTCTGGCTGGCCGACGGTGCGCTGCAGGCCCAGCCAAGAATGCCGGCCGGCTTCGTGTCCGAGGTCCTGCAACCGGGTATCGCTGGTGGCCCCGATTGGGTGGCATCCCTGGTTAATCCCCTGGCAACGGCCTGGCAGCGGCATCCGGTAACGGCCGACTCGATCACCGTCTGGCTTCAGATCGGCATTGGACTGATGATCCTGCTCACGGGGTGGGATGGGCTGCTCCAGCGGGCTGCGCTGTGGCTGTCCATCGGGTGGAGCCTGTTCATCTGGGTCACGGGCGAATTTCTCGGCGGTCTGCTTCAATCGGGTGCCTCCTGGCTGACCGGCGCTCCCGGCTCAGTGCTGGTGTATGCGCTGGCCGCGGCGTTGCTGCTCCGAAGCCGGACGGCGTGGGAGCGATCAGTGCCGATTCGAACCATCCGCCGCGCCGTGGGCGCGATCCTGGTGCTGGGCGCGGGTCTGCAGGCCATCCCCGCCGAGGGAAACTGGTCGGCGGGGCAGTTGAGCGAGCCGTTCGCGAACGCGTTGCGGGTCGCCCAACCGTCAGTGTTGTCGCGGCCCATCCGGTCCGTCGGACGGCTGGCCGCTGAGCATCCGACAGGATTCAACGCCGTACTTGTCGCACTGCTACTCACAGTGGGCGTCGGGCTCTGGGTGGGGCGAGCGAGCGTCTTCGTGCCCCTCGGCGTCGCGCTCTGCCTACTGACTTGGTGGCTGGGCCAAGATTTCGGTGTGCTCGGAGGCCTCGCCACCGACCCCAACACCGGCCTGCCACTGGCGTTGCTGCTGCTCTGCGGCGCGCCGGTTAACGTGGCGGCGGGCAGCCCACAAGCCTCGGATAGAACAGTCGGGCGGGTGCCCCGGCTCCCGGTCACAGTGGGTCTGGCCTCGCTCGGACTGACCTCGTTACTGCTTATCCCGGCGATCCTCGCCCTGTCGCTGCTCGGCCCGGCCGATGCCATCGCGGCGCTGGCCGACGGTGGCGGTGTTGTCGCACTCGATGATCGGAGTGCTCCAGACTTCACCCTCGCCGACCAGCGCGGCCGACCGATCACGCTTTCGGCCCAACACGGCAAGCTGGTTCTGCTGACCTTCCTCGACCCGGTGTGCAGCGACGAATGCCCGATCATCGCAAATCAACTGGCCGCGGCGATCGCTGCGCTCGGCCCACAGGCCGCCCGCACCGAAATCATCGCCGTCGATTCGAACCCGGTGTTCCACAACGTGGCCGACGTCGCGGCGTTCACGCGCTCTCACGGGCTCGATGGGTTGGCCGAATGGCACTTCGTGGCTGGCGACGCGGCCACGCTGCAGCGTGTGCTCGAAGAGTACGACGTGACTGTCTCAGTTCCGAGCGTAGGGATGATCTCGCACAGCGAGGGGATCTACTTCGTCTCGGCCGACGGGCGCCGGGTCGCTTACCTGGGAGACGGCGCAGATCCGAAGCTGAACCGCTCCTACTCCGATCTCATCGCCGAGGAGATCCGGAGAGAGCTTCGATGAACGAGCCCCGCCCGCCAAAGGCTTTGCCTTGGCGCCGGCCAGCAATGGCCCGGTTCGTCCTGGCAACTGCTGCCGCCACCGTATTGGCTGGTTGCGGCTCCTCGGTTGCGCCGAGACGACAGGTCCCGGCTAACGCGGCCCCCGCAGCCGAATCGTTTCTGTCGATGACCAGCAGCCAATCGGGATATGGGGTGCTGCGCGCAGGCTCATCCTCGATCCTCGCGCACACCGACGATGGGTGGCGGAGCGCCCAGAATGTGACTCCTCCCGCGGTGCCGACCGGCGGCGGCCTGTCGCTAGCGGTCGGTCCCGGCCTGCTCGCCGTCGGAGTCGACTCCTACGACAGACTGCTCTTTTCCCCGTTGCTGACCAGCACCGACCACGGCCACACCTGGGTCCCGCGCGAGCTGCCTGGACCGCTGTCGGACGCTCGAAACTCAGTCGCCTTCGCCGGCTCTTTTGTCACGGCTGTCGTTTCGACCGAGCGGGGAACGCTGGTCGAAACGGACGCCGACGGCTGGCGGGAGCTCACCCGAGCGGCCGCGTTAAGCCCCGCACCCCAGCTGGTCATTGACTCGGTCGAGTGGGCCGGACCCCAAGTTGGCTGGGTGACCGGGCGCAACCCTGACGGGGGAGCCGTCGCTTTCACCAGTGCCGACGGCGGCCGCACCTGGCGCTCGGTAGGCTCCTTCGCCTCAAGCGCAATCGCCGCTCTAGCACCGTGCGGTGCCGGGTCGGTGTGGCAGCTACCCATCATCGATTCTGACCTGTCCCTGCGCATCCTGAGCACCGCCGACCAGGGCGTGACATGGGCCGCGGGTGCGCCGGTGGCGGTCAGCACCCCGTCGCCGGTCTGGTCGTGTCAGGGGCAGCACACGCTGGTGGTCGGCCGCGATGACCGCCTCGCGGTCTCGACTGACGCCGGCTTGACTTGGCGGGCCGGCCCGGTCGTCCCAGCTGGCGTCACCGGTCTGTCAGCGCAGGTGAGCGGGCCTGCCCTGGCCGTGTCAAACGACCCGACTTCCGGTGCCCCGAAGCTCCGGTCCAGCATCAATGGGTCGTCGTTCGCCGCCGTCACGCTGCCGGCCTGGATCGGGCAGTTGGCCGCTGAACAGGTCGCCGGCTCCTGAGCCGAGCTATCCGGACTCGGCGGCGGTCGAATTGGGCGCGAGGACCAATCCCACGCGACCGCTTCGGGTCAACCGACGTTCGGGCTCGCGATGAAGGAGGTCGTGAGCGCACCAGCCAGTCCGGCCACCGCGATCCACACCCACCAGACCGCGATGATGTCGACCTGCCAGTGGTTAGATGCCGTGTACTTGCCCAGACGCGAGCGATTCCAGACCCCGAG
>JAOPUY010000460.1 GCA_025963265.1 Frankiales bacterium
CCGGCCAGGTTGACCGGCAGCAGGATCAGGTTGAAGCCGTAGATCCGCAGGATGTCCGTCCGCTTGTAACCGCACCGTTTGAGGTCGCTCGACATCGCCAGGAAGTAGGGCAGGGCGGCCAGCACGATCAGCGGGCTGAGCAGTTTGCTGTCGAAGGGGTAGGCCAGCAGGAAGACCAAGCCGAGGCTGCTCCACGCCGTCGAGGCCATGTAGTTGACCCGCAGCAAGGTCTGGGTGGTGTTGCCGTTCTCGCCGCGGCGCGACCGCTCGCGGCTGTTGCGAAGCAGCTTGGGCAAGATCAGCAGGCCGCCGTTGGCCCAGCGGCGGCGCTGAATGCTCAGCGAGCCGAAGTCGGGCGGAGTAGCTGAGTAACTGAGCCGCTCGGGGTAGTTGATCAGCCGCCAGCCGTGAATGGCCAGGTCCAGGCTGGACTCGGTGTCCTCGATGACCGTGCGGTCCTGGACGTAGCGTCGGATCTCGTGCCCGCCCGAGTGCTCGACCTCGACGATGTCGTCCAGCGCTCGCTTGCGGATGACGGCGTTGGCGCCGACCCAGAACGTCGCGTCGTGGTAGCTCATGCCCTGGTGGACGATGTGCTGCAGGTCGGTGGTGGCGCCGGCCAGCCGCTCCATACGGGTGGCCGAGCCCGGGAAGGCCGAGTACGGCGTCTGGGCGACCGCTAGCCGGTGGTTCTCCGGCTGCTCCAGCAGGTGCACCAACCGCAGGCAGTACTCCGGCAGCAGCACGCTGTCGGCGTCCAGGGTCAGCAGGTACTCGGCGTCGGGGATGACGATCGAGCCGGTGTTCGAGGACGGCGCCAGGATCAGGCCCTCCGGGGTCTGTCGCGGCTCGAAGCTGCGGCCCATCAGCCCGATGTAGCTGTTGAGGTTCATGGCCTTGTTCGCCTCATGGGACAGCGAGGCGTAGAGCTTGCGCTCGAACCAGGTGATCTCGGCGCGGAAAGTCCAGGCCAGCCGACGATGCAGCTGCAGCATGCGATTGCGGCTGATGTCGCTGCCCTCGATGGCGGCCGAGGTGAGCGCGTCGGAGATCGACTCGAAGTCCGCGGCCAGCGCGCCCAGCACGCGATCGCGGAAGAACACGTCGACGTGATCGGCGATCAACTCCTCCTCGGCTCGCTCGCGCAGCCAGTGGCCGGCCCAGGCGAAGTGATCGGCCAGGTCCAGGATCCGCTGGCCGGTGGCGTCCTCGGGCGAGGTCTCAAATGTCTCCAAAGCGACTGCGAATCGCTCTCGCGGCTCCTTGAGCCACTGCCGCAATTCGGCCGACAGGCCGCGCGCCTCGGCCAAGCTCTCGGCGTGCGCGGGCGAGTCCGGCCGCGGCGGGTCATCGAGGAGCAGGACCACGCGCAGATAGGGGTATTCCTGCAAGGCGGCCGACAGCAGCGTCTTGCGGACGGTGCCGACCTCCTCGCGGTAGGAGGGCACGAGCACCGTCATCGTCGGCAAGGTGGTGTCGAAGGACTCGTCGATGACCGCCCGCGGCACGCGCCGGTGGGCTCGGGTGCGGTAGAGCGCGCCCTGGCGGGCGATGAGGTAGGCGAGGGAGGACAGCGTCAGGAACGACATGATGACCACGTAGCCGACGGTCTCGGACGTGTAGCGCATGCCCTGAAAGCCGCGGTTGACGAACTGCGAGATCACGGTGACCAGGATGTAGACCAGCCAGGCGAGCACCGTCACGACCATGCCGAGCCGGCCGAGCGTGATCAGCGCGTCGCTGGCGGCCGGTGCCACCGGGGGCAGCGGCGTCGTCCGTTTGTCGGCGCCCCACTGGCGTCGCGGCGCGCGGGGAGGTGTTGCCGTGGTCATGGATCTCCTATGGCCGCCGGGGGAGTCGGCTTGGCCGACGCGACGTTTGGACAGCGTTACTCTCTATAACTAACAGTAACTGAACATGAAGTAAATGTTAAACAGCTCTGAATTCTTCGCCTCGACTTGACTCTTCTTGGTTACTTAACAGAAGATTAACCTCTTCGCCCACGTCGAGGCCGGGCCTCGCGAGGCCATTCCGCTGCCGCCTGAACGTCTGGAGCCTGAACCGCCGTGACACCTGAAGAGCAGGCACATGCTGCGGCCATCGGGGAATTCGGGGAGTCCGCGCCGCCCCGTCGGCGACTGTCCTGGGTGCGGATCGCCGGGGCGTTGATCGTGGTCGCCGCGCTGGCCGGCGCCACCGTCGGATTCCGGAACGGCACCCGCTCGGTCGCCGCCGCGCCCGTCCGGTCCTCGTTCGCGCCCTATGTCGACGTGACGGCGACTCCCACTTTCGGCTTTGAGGATCCCACGGTCACCACCGCCACCAGCCTCATTCTCGGCTTCATCGTCAGCGCGCCTAAGACCGCCTGCCAACCCAGCTGGGGCGGCTACTACTCGCTGCCCTCAGCCGCCAGCGGGATGGACCTAGATCGCCGGATCGCCCGCGTCCGCCAGCGCGGCGGTCAGGTGTCGGTCTCCTTCGGCGGCGCGGCCAACTCGGAGCTGAGCATCGGCTGCGCCGACCCAACGGCCCTGGCCGCGGCCTACCGCTCGGTCATCACCCGCTACGCCATCAACACCATCGACCTCGACATCGAGGGCGAGCCCGCCTCGACGCCGGCGGTCGACGCCCGCCGAGCCGAGGCCATCGCGAGCGTGCAAGCCGCCCAGTCGGCCGCCGGCCACCCGTTGAGCGTCTGGCTGACGCTGCCGGTCGCCCCCACCGGCCTGACCAGCACCGGTCAGGCCGTGCTCGAGTCGATGCTCGCCGCGCACGTCACCTTGGCCGGCGTCAACGCCATGACCATGGACTACGGCAACGCCCTGACCCCCGGGCAGAGCATGATCTCGGCGACCGAGTCGGCTTTGGTCGGATTGCAGCAGCAACTGATCGCGGCCTACGCCAAATCGGGCGTCAAACTGAGCGACGACGCGGCCTGGCAACTGGTCGGCGCCACTCCGATGATCGGTCAGAACGACACCGCCAACGAGCGGTTCGAGCTCAGCGACGCGAGCGCCCTGGTCGCCTTCGCGCAGAGCCATCACCTGCGCCAGCTGTCTATGTGGTCGGCCAACCGCGATCAGGCCTGCGGCCCGAACTACGCCAACGTCGAGGTTGTCTCCGACAGCTGCAGTGGGGTGAACGAGACGGCCAACGCCTACACCGCCATCTTCACCACCTTCCTCAGCCAGTCGGGCTCAAAATCGAGCTCAACTGGGGCCAGCGCGAGTCCCAGCGCGTCCGGCCCGCGCGGTTCAGCCGGACCTGGACCGGATGCCGCTGACGCCACCGCCCCCGACAATCCGGCCACCTCGCCCTACCCGATCTGGAACCCGGCGGCGTCCTACCCTGAGAACACGAAGATCGTCTGGCATCACAACGTCTATGAGGCGAAATGGTGGACCTCGGGCGACACCCCGGACGCCCCGGTCGCGACCGCGTCTGACACGCCCTGGACGCTGCTCGGGCCGGTGTTGCCGGGCGAGCACCCGGCGGCGACGCCGACCGTCCAGGCCGGCACTTTCCCGGCCTGGAGCGCGGCGAAGATCTACGTGGCCGGTGACCGGGTGCTCTACCAGGGCGGCGGCTACCAAGCCAAGTGGTGGACCCAGGGAGATGTCCCGGGGGTCGATGTGCTCAACCCGTCCGACACGCCCTGGGAGCGGATCACCTCGCCCAACTGACCCGGGCCCCCTGCCTTACTGCCGGTGTTCTGTGCGTTGTTTGCTCGGTTTCAGTCGCGGTACCCGCACCATCGACGCACGAAACGAAGGTCCGGACCGCCCCTTCCGTAGTGTGGTGCCTCGTGGTCATGAGCATCGAAGAACAGATCGCCCGGGAACTCAAGGTCCAGCAGCGGCAGGTGGTGGCGGCCGTCGGCCTGCTCGACGCCGGATCCACGGTTCCCTTCATCGCGCGGTACCGCAAAGAGGTCACCGGAGCCCTGGACGACGCCCAGTTGCGCGATTTGGAAGAGCGACTGCGTTATCTGCGTGAGCTTAGCGAGCGCCGCCACGCGATCCTGGAATCCATTGCCGGCCAGGGCAAGCTGGATGAGGCGCTGCGGGCCCAGATCATGGCCGCGGAGTCCAAGGCGCGGCTGGAGGACATCTACCTGCCTTACAAGACCAAGCGCCGCACAAAGGCCCAGATCGCCCGCGAGGCCGGGCTGGAGCCGCTGGCCGAGCTCTTGCTCAGCGACCCGACCCAGGACCCGCAGCGCGCGGCCGGCCGATTCCTGAGCCCGGCCGTGGCTGAGGAGACCGCGGCGCTCGAGGGCGCCCGGGCAATTCTCGCTGAGCGCTACTCCGAGGACGCGGATCTGATCGGTGGCATGCGGGAGCTGCTCTGGAGCAAGGGCGCACTGCGGTCCCAGGTCCGCGCGGGGCAGCAGCAAGCCGGCGCGAAGTTCGCCGACTACTTCGACTTCGCCGAGGCCTTGCCCCGGCTGCCCTCGCATCGAGTGCTGGCCATCTTTCGCGGCGAGAAGGAGGAGGTGCTCGAGGCCAGCGTGGACCCAGATCCGGAGGCGGCCGAGCGTCCAGCCGGCCAGCCCTCGCCCTATGAGACGCGGATCGCGCAGCGGTTCGGGATCGCCGACCGGGGCCGGCCCGCCGACCGCTGGCTGCTCGACTCGGTTCGGTGGGCCTGGCGCACTCGGATCCTGACCCACCTGAGCATCGACGTCCGTTCTCGGCTGCGGCAAGCGGCCGAGGACGAGGCCGTGCGGGTGTTCGCCGGCAACCTGCGGGATCTGCTGCTGGCCGCGCCGGCCGGAGCGCGCGCCACCATGGGGCTGGACCCCGGCTTGCGGACCGGGGTGAAGGTCGCGGTCGTGGACGGCACGGGACGGGTGCTGGCCACCGACACGATCTACCCGCACGTGCCGAGCCGCCGTTGGGAGGAGGCCTTGGCCACGCTGGGCAAACTCGCGGCCCGGCACCAGGTCGAGCTGATCGCCATCGGCAACGGCACCGCCTCGCGGGAGACCGAGAAGCTGGCCGCTGAGTTGATCGCCAAGAACCCGCAGCTGAGCCTGACGAAGGCGGTCGTGTCCGAGGCGGGCGCCTCGGTGTACTCGGCCTCGGCCTACGCCTCGGCTGAGCTGCCCGAGCTCGACGTCTCCTTGCGCGGTGCGGTGTCGATCGCCCGCCGGTTGCAGGATCCACTGGCTGAGCTGGTGAAAATCGATCCGAAGTCCATCGGCGTCGGGCAGTACCAACACGATCTGGCCGAGTCGAGTCTGTCCCGCTCGCTCAACGCGGTGGTCGAGGACTGCGTGAACGGTGTGGGCGTCGACCTGAACACGGCGTCGATTCCCTTGCTGGCCAGGGTTTCTGGCATCAACGAGACCATCGCGGCCAACATCGTCGCGCAGCGCGACGCCAACGGCCCGTTCGGCAGCCGCAAGGAGTTGAAGGATGTTCCCCGCTTGGGCGCCAAGGCGTTCGAGCAGTGCGCGGGCTTCCTGCGAATCCGGGGCGGAGCCGATCCGCTGGACGCCTCGGGCGTGCATCCCGAGGCCTACCCGGTGGTACGCCGAATCGTCAGCGCGGTGCAGACGGATCTGAGTTCACTGCTGGGCAACGCGCCCGCGCTGCGCGCGGTCAACCCGGCCGAGTTCACCGACGAGTCCTTCGGGCTGCCGACCGTGACCGACATCCTGGCGGAGCTGGAGAAGCCGGGCCGTGATCCGCGGCCGGCTTTCGCCACCGCCCGATTCGCCGAGGGCGTCGAGGCGCTGACCGATCTCCGCCCCGGGATGATCCTGGAAGGCACCGTCACCAACGTCGCCGCGTTCGGCGCCTTCGTCGACGTCGGCGTCCACCAGGACGGGCTGGTGCACATCTCGGCGATGTCGAGCCGCTACGTCAGCGATCCGCGGGCGGTCGTCAAGTCCGGCGAGGTGGTGCGGGTGAAGGTGCTCGAGGTCGATCTCGCCCGCAAGCGGATCGCACTCACGTTGCGGTTAGACGATCAGGTGCCAGCCGCCGGCCCCTCGGGTTCCGGTCCCGAGTCGCCCAACCGTGCCGGTGGCCGGCCCGCCCGCCCGAGCCAACCCCGGCCGGGCTCCGGCGGCGCCCCGAACCAGCAACGAAAGCCCAATGCCGAGCGGGCGAAAGCCTCGCCACCGGCCACCGGGTCGATGGCCGATGCGCTTCGTCGGGCGGGGCTGGACCGAGGCTGACGCCGTTGGGGTGCCACCGGTCCTGGCGCCGGTCCAGCACCGGGCTGGCGCGGGCTGGCGCGGCGAGCAATGGCGCTGATTGCCCAACATCCGACCGTCGTGGCGGGTAGCGTGCCAAGTGCGCACACCCCGCAAAAAACGCCGGGCCGGGTGCGCGCGGCGGTGCGCCAGGTGCAGCCCTAGGAGACCCAACAATGACGAACCCGATCGATCAGCCAGCC
>JAOPUY010000499.1 GCA_025963265.1 Frankiales bacterium
TGCGCGAGCTGGGCAAGTCCGACGACGAGCTCATCGACCTGAAAATCGCCGGAGCGGTCACCTGATCGGGCGGCCGAGCGAGATGTTCCAAGCGTCGGTGTTGACCGTCATCGGCCACACCGGCTAGTTTCGGGCGACGGCCTGGGTTCGGATCGGTGTGGATTGCCGCTGAACCTAGGCCAACCCGTCAGGGAGGAATCTCAGATGAACGAGTCAGCCGCAGCGCCGGTCACCACGGTGCGCGAACGGTTGAACGTCGCACTGGTCGATTACCTCTCGACCCTCTCGGTCGACGGCATCGACGAGGTCACCGTCGAGGCGGTGGCCAACGCGGCTGGCGTCTCACGGGCGACGGCCTACCGCCATTTCGGCGACCGCGAGGGCCTGCTGTTCCACGCCGCGCTGCTGCTGACCAAGCGACACGCCGAGGCGGCCCGCGAGCTGCTGGACCAGGTGGCCACCGTGTCCGGTCGCACCGAAGAAGGCTTTGCCTACACGGCAAGGGAAATTCGCGCCGATAAGATGCTGCGGCTGCTGCTGACCTCGCCGCGCTCAGCGGCCATCGACTCAGTCGTCCGCGCCCTGTCGATCGAAATCTCCGGCGACAGCCTGCGCGCGGGCCAGCTCGACGGCCAGGTGCGCACCGATCTCACGGTCGATGAGCTCATCGACTGGATCAACGAGCAGCAGCACGTCGCCATCCGGCTCGGTCTCGAGGAGGCTGCCGTGCGGGTCTGGGTCCGCCGGTTTGTCATCCCGGCGTTGCGACCGCAGAACGCCGACGTGCCGCTCAAGTCGGAGATGACGGTGGTCTTCGGCGACATCGGCAAGCGCGTGGAGGATCTGCGCGGTCTGGTGCAAGGCATCAAGACCTCGATGTCCTGAGGATGGTCCTGAGGATGATGTCGTGACCGCGTAGGGCCGTCACGACATCATCCTCACCACCTCCGTCGCTATCTCCGCGCCGACCTCGTCGAGCACTTGTAAGCCCGTCCGCGCGCTGATACTTTCCTGCATATGGGTCTCAGGAACGAGAGCCCCAGCCCTGGGGTCCCAGGGCGGCCCGGACACGTCGACCAGCGCCGACCGCGGAACGCGCGCGGGCGCCAGCAAACTTGAAGGAAGTGCCGTCAATGACAGAATCTGGCTTGAGCTCATTCACTGGTGAGCGCCGCATGCTCATCGACGGCGAACTCGTCGACGCGGCCTCGGGACGCACGTTTGACAACATCAACCCGGCCACCGAAGAGGTGCTCGGTCAGGTCGCCGACGCCTCGGCCGAAGACATGCAGCGCGCCATCGCGGCCGCCCGCCGGGCCTTTGACGAGACGTCCTGGTCGACCGACCACGCCTTCCGCGCCCGCTGCCTCATGCAGCTGCAGGCGGCCATCGCCGCTGAGATCGAGGAGCTGCGGGCCGAGCTCGTCGCCGAGGTCGGCACGCCGATCATGGTGACTCGGTTGGCGCAGCTCGACTCGCCGTTCGAGGACGCGTTCGCCTGGCCGGCCAAATACATCGAGGAATTCGCCTGGGAGCGCGAGCTGGCCTTGACCTCGCCCTTCGGAGTGCGCAGCCGTCGCTACGTCTGGAAAGAGGCGATGGGGGTCGTCGGCAGCATCGTGCCGTGGAACTACCCGTTCGAGGTGACCAGCAACAAGCTGGCCCAGGTCCTGGCCACCGGCAACACGACGGTGCTGAAGCCCGCGCCGGACACCCCGTGGAACGCCACCCGGCTCGGCCGGCTGATCGTCGAGCACACCGACATCCCGGCCGGCGTGGTCAACATCGTGACCTCGGCCGATCACCTGGTCGGCGAGGAGCTCACCCTCGACCCGCGGGTCGACATGATCTCCTTCACCGGCTCGACCGTGACCGGCAAGCGGATCATGGAGAAGGGGGCGGCGACCCTCAAGCGCGTTTTCCTGGAGTTGGGCGGCAAGTCCGCGATGATCGTCCTGGACGACGCCGACTTTGCCTCGGTCGTGCCGAGCGGCATGTCAGTCTGCATGCACGCCGGCCAGGGCTGCGCGATGCAGACGCGCATGTTGCTGCCCCGCAGTCGCTACGACGAGGGCGTGGAGCTGATCACCGCGGCGATGAAGCAGGTGCCCTACGGCGACCCGACCGACCCCAACAACATGATGGGCCCGGTGGTCAGCGAGAAGCAGCGCGCGCGGGTCGAGGGCTACATCGCCAAGGGCATCGCCGAGGGCGCGAACCTCGTCCTGGGCGGCGGCCGCCCCGCGCACCTGCCCAAGGGCTGGTTCGTCGAGCCGACCCTGTTCACCGACGTCGACAACTCGATGACCATCGCGCAGGAGGAAATCTTCGGCCCGGTGCTCGCCGTCATCCCCTATGACGATGACGACGACGCGGTGCGCATCGCCAACGACAGCGACTTCGGCCTGTCGGGCGGGGTCTTCTCCGCCAGCGACGAGCGCGGCCTGGCCATCGCCCGGCGTATCCGAACCGGCTCGATCTCGGTCAACGGCGGCGTTTGGTACGGCGCGGACTCGCCCTACGGCGGCTACAAGAACAGTGGCATCGGCCGGCAGAACGGCGTCGAGGGTTTCGAGACCTACGTCGAGACCAAGGCCGTCGCGATCGCCGACAAGTAGTCGCTGCTCCCACTGTTCTGTTGCCCTAAGGAAAGGACTGACCGTGGCTCAGACCGGCACCGCGACGGAGAACACTCCGCTCGACGCCCAGCGCCAAGCCGAGTTGGTGGAGTTTCAGCGGGAACGGGCCGCCGATCCGCGCGGCTACTTCGCGCGACTGCGGGCCAAGAGCCCGGTGGACTTCGAGGAGGGCATGGACGGCAACGTCCAAATTCTTAAGCGCTCCGACGTGGAGCGGGTGCTGCGCGAGACGGAGACCTTCTCCAACGTCATGGGCATCATGGGCAGCGAGGAGCCGGTGATCCCGCTCGGCGTGGATCCGCCGCTGCACTCGGAATACCGTCGGCTGCTCGACCCGCTGTTCTCGCGGCGGCGGATGGCCGACCTGGAGCCGGCCGTGGCGGCCAAGGTCAACCAGCTCATCGACGGCTTCATCGACCAGGGCGAGTGCGACTTCTCCGAGCAAGTGGCGGTGCCGCTGCCCTGCTCCACCTTCCTGACGCTGTTGGGCTTGCCGCAGGAGGAGCTTCCCCAGCTGCTGCGGTGGAAGGACATCATGATCCGCCCGACGGTGGTGGCCGGCAGCGTCGAGGCGGGCTTGAAGCTGCAGAGCGAGACCGCGGTCCAGATCTACCAGCGGTTCGGCCAGGCCATGGCCGAACGGCGGGAGGACCCGAAGGACGACCTCATCTCCTTCATGTTGACCGCCGAGATCGACGGCCGCCGGTTGGACGACAGTGAGATCCTGCGGACGCTGTTCCTGCTGCTGGCCGCGGGCTTGGACACGGTGACCATCTCGTTGCAGTGCATTCTCAGCTACCTGGTCGAGCACCCGGCGGATCGGGAGATGCTCGTGAACGACCCCGACGCGCTGGACGATCTCATCGAGGAGCTGTTGCGCTGGGAGACTCCGGTCCAGTCGGCGGCCGCTCGTCGCGCCACCACCGACACCGAGCTCTCCGGTTGCCCGATCGCCGCCGGCACGCTGGTGCTGCCGATGCTGGCCGCGGCCAACCTGGACCCCGACACCGAGGGCTCCCTCGTCGCCGACGTCCGGCGCGGGGACAAGCGCCACCTGGCGTTCGGCGGCGGTCCGCACCGCTGCCTCGGCTCGCACCTAGCCCGGATGGAGCTGCGGACGGTGATCCGGGAGTGGCACAAGCGAGTGCCGGAGTACCGCCTCAAGCCCGGCGTCAGCTTGGAGTGGAACGGATCCTCCTTGCGGGGCGTGGACTACCTGCCGCTGGAGTGGGACCGGGAGGAGACTCGCTGATGAGGATTTCCATCGATGCCGAGCTGTGCCAAGGGCACGGCCGCTGCTATGAGATCGCGCCGGAGCTGGTCGAGGACGACGAGCGCAGTCGGGGCTTTGTGATCACTCCGGCGGTGCCCGCGCACCTCGAGGACAAGGCTCGGGCGGCCGTCAACGCCTGCCCGGAACGGGCGGTCTCGATCAGCGAGTAGGCCTCGCGCGGGCCTGGCTGAAAACGTCGTGGCGACTATCGGCCAGAGGCTTGCGTCCGACCGGTCGAACCCGTTTGCTTCACGACAGCACCAGCGCACGCTGGGCGGCTCGGCCTCGCGAGCCGGCGAGGCGGGTGAGCATTGACTGTGAATGAGACCAGGCCAAACCGGCGGGGTCGCAGTCTCGGTTGCGCGTCGATCGGCGTCAGCGCCCGACGTGATTGCCGTGGTGACGTCCGAAAACGGACGGGTCGACCACGCAAGCGCTTTCGGCTGCCCAACAACATTCATCGTTATCTAAGTGATCGTTGACACACGCCCTCAGTCCCTTTAACGTTCATGAAACCATGAAACAAAGAACCATCTTGAATCGTGGCCGAGACGAGACGAGGTGCGCGGCTCTATTGCGGCCGCCCACCTTTACCGTTACTTTGCGCCGAACGCAGTAAAAAGCATCACGATCCGAGCGCTGATTGT
>JAOPUY010000511.1 GCA_025963265.1 Frankiales bacterium
CCGAATTGTTCGATCAGGCTCGCGTAGGCCAGGTCGGTCTCCCGCGCCGGCAGGTAGTCGGCAAGGACCAGATTCAACGACTGACCGGCCTGCCCCGAGATTCCGCCCCAGGCCAGCGCGATGTGGGCCTGCAGGATCGTCCAGCCCGAGCCCCCGACTCCGCGCGAACCGCTGAGGAAGGCATGGAGGCGTTCGGCCTGGTAGGGCCGGAGGAGGTGTTCGCCGAGCGGCAGGGTGACGGCGGCGATGCCGACGAGCAGCAGCATCGCGCGCAACGGGATGCGCCCGAGGATGAGCATCGCCACCGTCATGATCAATAGGACGCTCGCGGTGGACAGGTCCGGCTCCACCGCCACCAGGCCGATCGGCACCGCCGCCACGAGCAGCGCCACGGCGAGGCGCCATTGCCAGCGCCGCTTCATCCCGAGGACATGCGCGAGCGCGAGGATCAGGCCGGCTTTCGCGAGCTCGGAGGGCTGCAGGGTTGACGAGCCGATCGTGATCCAGCGTCGTGCCCCGTAGTCGTCGCTGCCGAGCAGCACCACCGCCGCGAGCAGCACGACGCTCACGATGTAACACGCCCAGCCGAACCGAATCAGGGCCGAGGCCGGAAGCCGGCGCAGGAGGAGAAAGAGCACGATCCCGAGCGCCACCGTCGCGAGCTGGCGGTACTCCAGGGACCGCAGTTGGAGCGCGTCCAGGTTGAGCAGGCCAAGCGAGATCAAGACGGCCAAGGCGGCGAACGCCAGCACGTCCGGGTGGCCCGAGGACCGGAGCACCCGACGGGCTGGGGGTTGGGCTCCCCGCCGGGGTGGTCCCCCGCGCTCCATGCTCAGCATTGCGGTCAGCAGGTTCGGGTGGTCGCCGGCACGAGCACCGGCGCCGCGGCCGCGCGCGCGGGCCGGGTGGTCGTCACGATCAGCGCGAGTGCGCGTCCGGCCGGCACCGCGACGGCGGCGGTGGTGTGCACGGAAGTGGCACCCGGGGCGGCGGCGAGCGTGGTACCGGCCCGCGTGGTGAATACGCCCGTGCACCGGTTGTAGATGCGCACCTCCCAGCCGATGTGCTGGGCCGCGGCGGACGGCGTGATTCGCAGGCCGATCGACAGGCGGCAGGCATGCCCGGCCACGCAGGCACCGACCGCTCCCGCCGACACGCTGCTGACGATGCCCACCGCGGACGGCGCCACCTTCGGCACCGCGTGCGGCTTGCCGCCCGGCTTGACCACCGCGCCTCGGACGGTGGCTGCCGCCTTATTGGTGCTCGCGCCGGAGTGACGATGCAGCAGTCGGTCCAGGTCCGCCTGCCCAGGTCGGATGACGACCACCGCGGCGACGAGGGCCGCCGCGAGGACCGCCACGCTCACCCACACCCGGGTCCGGCGACGCCGCACCTGCCAGTTCGCGTTGGACAGCTTCGTGCTCGCCGACCAAGCCGCGTCGATCGCCGGCGCCGCCGGAGCCGTGGACGCATTCTCGGGCAGCCGCGAGGCAGCGGCCTGCACCAGCACCGCGAGCTCGGTGTGCGCATTCGGGCGGGGTGGGCCGCCGTCGGACGCGTGGTGCATCGCCCGACGCAGCACCGCCTGCGCATCCTCGGCGTCGATCACGCCGGTGGCGCCGATCCGGGCCAGGCAGGTCAGAATCCCGCCGTCGACGCTGTCTCGCCGGCTCACCGGCCGATCGGCGTTGCGGGCGAGTTCGTCGACGATGGCCGCCGCTGCCGCCAAGTCACGATCGCGCGCGGACCGACCCGCGTCCACGTCGGTCCCGCTTGCTGCCGGCCTCGGCGGCACGAGCGCCGCGACGGCCCAATCGGCGAGCCGCGAGATCCCGTCTTTGCCGACTCGGACGGTGTTGGTGGTCAACCGCCCGTGGGCTAGACCGGCCCGATGCAGCGCAGCCAATCCGACGAAGATGTCCACCGCGATCGTCGCTGCCTGGTAGGGAGTCAGCGCCGCTGCGGTGAGGAGCCGCTCGAGTGCTGCGCCCGGCACGTACTGCGAGAGCATCCACGGTCCGCGCTCGACCATGCCGACGCCGAGGAACTGGATCAGTTGGTCGGGACCGGGTTGGGTCAGCACTCGCGGCAGCTCGGCCGTCCGTTCGTCGTCGATGGCGCACGGCAGTGGCCGGGCTGCCACTTCCGCGCCATCGACGCGAGCGCACCAGGTGGTCTTGCCGAGCGGCCGGATCAGCTGCAGATGCATCGGCTGGCCGTCCAAGGGTTCCCGGAGCCAACTGCCGGCGCCGTTTCGATCGGGACCGGCGCCGTTTCGACCCGTCCCGTTTCGATCGGCGCCGTTTCGATCGGCGCCGTTGCGAACGGGACCGGCGCCGTTTCGCTCGGTGCCGTTTCGGTCGGGACCGGCGCCGTTCCGATCGGGTCCTGCGATGCCGTGATGGTTCGCTTCGGTGACGCCGTCACCGGCCGACGCGGGCGCACCCGGTGAGCTGACCATGTTCCACCGCGCTTTCGCTGTTGGCTGATCTGTAGGACGGCGCCGGGTCGCGGTGCGCGATCCGGCGGTTGCATCCCCACCTGTAGAACTACCGTCTGCCGCGCGATCGTCGCCTCACCCGCGGATGATGAAGCGCCCGCGCGAGTCCGGCCGTCCAATGAGTGGGTGCTGCACGTGACTCACGGATCAGCCTGGTATGCCCTGGCGGGGCTGCTGGTCGCAACCGTCGTCGCCGGATGCCAATCAGGATCATCCGGTGGGTCCAGCACGCCCGCAGCCAGAGTGTCCGCCCCGCCATCGTCGAGCTCATCCTCGAACGGAGCGCCGAGCTCCGCGCCGACCGCCTCGTCACAACGCCCGACCGCGCCGTCACAACAGTCGACCGCGCCGTCACAGCACCCCACGGCGTCGATCGCGCGGGCGATCCCGGACCTCACCGGTGCGACGAGCCCGCCGCTGCCGCAGTGCGCGCAGGGCGGGTGCTCCGCTGCCGCGCTGCAGCCGCTGGCCGGCGGGTACGCCATCCGGGCCTGGCAGATCGCGGACCTCACCGCTCACCCGGTCCTGGAACTGGTTTCGGATGGACGCCCGAAGGCATGGCTGATGATGCTGCGCGGCGACGGCACCGGCAGCACCGTGACGTGCGATACGAAACCCCCCGCGTCCGCGCAATCGTGGATGGTCAACTGTGTCGTCGTGAGTGGCGTGGGTCTGCACGCTGCCCTCGCAGAAATGGTGTTGATGTCGGGCTCGGACCTGATCGACACCGGCGCGTACATCACCGCAACGACCCCCCGCGTCGTCGCCGTCGATCTCAACGGCGACGGATACCTCGATCTGGCTGCGCGCGACAGCGACTACAAACCCAACTTCGCCGAGGGGCATCTGTTCGACCGCACCTACAGCTACGACCGGGCCAGCGGTCGGTTCGTGGGCACCGGCTGCACGGCCGCCTTGGCCGACCCGGCGCACGCACCGGCTCCGACCACTTTGCAGGTCGGACGTTGCCCGGTTAGTTGACCGGTCCGCTCACCCCTGGTGGGTCAACGGTCCCAGCCGTGATTGGCCGGGTTGGTTGGTGCCCGTACCCGCTGGTTGCGCAGCACTCGCCGGTTGATCAGGTCGGCTGCGGCCGTCGGTGCGGGCGGGCCAAGGTGGAAGCCCTGGGCGTAGTCGACGCCGTGTTCTTTGAGGATGTCTAGGGTGTCCTGGTCCTCGACGCCTTCGGCAATGGTTTGTTGGCCGAAGCCTTTGGCGAGGCTGACGATGGCATCGACGACGTGCCGTTTTGCCGCGCTGTTGGCGAGGTCTCTGACGAACTCGATGTCGATCTTGAGGTAGCTGAACGGCAAGGTCTTGAGGTAGGTGAAGCTAGCGTAGCCGGTGCCGAAGTCGTCGAGTGCGAGTCCGCAGCCGAGTTCGTGTAGGCCATGGGCGAACGTTCTGCCTGCGTCGAGGTCTTGCATGAACGCGGTTTCGGTGAGCTCGAATACCAGCAGCGATGGGTCGGCGCCTGTTTCACGGAGGAGGCGCTCGATGAGGGGTAGTAGGTCGGCATTGGCGATTGTCCAGGCGGAGATGTTGGCTTCGACGCGGTGGCCGGCGGCAGCTCGCTCGATTGCCTGGGTGATGACCCATTGATCGATGTCGGCCACGAGGCCGTATCGCTCGGCGATTGGCAGGAAAGATCCAGGTTGGACGATTTCACCGGACGGGGTGATGAGCCGTAGCAGGAGTTCTTCGCTGGACGGCCCGCCGGTCAATGGGATGATGGGTTGGGAGTAGAGAACCATCCGGTCCTCATCGAGGGCGTCTCGGATGCGTCCGAGCCAACTCAGCGAGTTCAGTTCTCGCTGGGCGCGGACTCGGTCGGCCGTCTCGGCGGTGGTGTCTCGGAACACGACGACGACGCCGTCGACATCACCAGATTCATTCCGCAGCGGCGACGCGGAGTATGCGACAGGAATGATCCTTCCGTCCTTATGGGTGAAGACGTCGTCGGCGCTGCGGGTCACCCGTCCCTCAGTCCGGACCGTCAACAGGCGGCATTCCTCCTCGGGGTAGGGAGTGCCGTCCCCGTGTTGGTGGTGAAATGTTTGGTGGGCGAACTGCCCGCGTAGCTCGTCTTCGGTCCAACCCAGCATCCTGGCGGCTGACCCGTTGAGGAACGTTATGCGTCCCGACGCGTCCAAGGCGTAAAGGCCCTCGGCCATGGTGTCCAGCACGACGGAGCGAAACCGCTCTGACTGCTTGGATTCGGTGATGTCCACTCCGACGACGCCAATCCCCGCCAGCTCACCGTCGACTCGGACGGGGAAGTACTTGGTGAACCACACAGTCTCCTGGCCATCAGCAGCACGCCGAATGGAGTGCACAACGTTGACCTCATCCCCGTTGTCGATGACCGTTCGGTAATGGGGCTCAAAGACGGGCCATAGCTCGGGAACCGCGTCGGCGACGGTACGGCCGAGGTCGCGTTCAGACCTTAGACCGTTGAGGCGAGCCAACGTGTCGTTGAAGCGCACCAGCCGAAACTCGGTGTCAATGAAACCGAACGCTAACGGGGCCGAGGCTTCGAATGCGTCTACCAGCGCGAGGGCCTCCGAGGCCTGACGACGGGAGACCTCTGATTGATCGCCGACGAGGCGGTCATTTTCGACATCGGTCCAAGTCCCGATCCAGCGGACAACCTGACCTGAGGCGGCGCGGATCGGCAAGGCACGCGCCTGCATCCTCCGGTAGCGACCGTTACGGTCGTGCACCCGATACTCAGCCAGGTAAGGCTGGCCGCTGGCCACGGCGTCAGCCCACTGCGACCCAGCCAGTTGACGGTCGGCGGGATGGACCGCGTGGAGCCAGCCGGAACCGATCAAGTCCTCCGGCTTCAGGCCCGTGAGTTCGAGGGCACGGCGGTTGAGGTAGTCACCGGCCCCTGAGCTGTCGGCCATCCACACGACATGCGGGATCGCTTCGGCCATTGTCGCGACATCGAGCGCACCAATCGAAGGTGGCTTGACCTTTCCGGTGCGCAATCCAGCCAGCGAATTAACGAGAATATTACCCACGCGGGCAGTATTGGCTGGTCCAGGCGGCACCACAAGCCATTCAGCCGGGGGCCAGCATTCTCTGCGTTTATCGGATATGACGCCGCGGTATCCGGATGCGATCCGAGGCGTCGCACCATGCCGGCGATGCGC
>JAOPUY010000519.1 GCA_025963265.1 Frankiales bacterium
GCGTTCGAGGCAGGCTGGTCGGCGACGATCGCTCGCGCGGCGGCGTGCGAGAAGGTCCCATCCGGGCCGAGGAATGCGTATCGCTGCGGCTTCAACGTCGAGTCAGACACGCTGGTTAGCCTACGGGCGGGCGCGAACCGATTGGCCGCGCCGCCGGGTCAAGGCGCGTCGCGCGGCTAGGACGCTGACCACCCGAGCCGCGGCCAGCTCCACGTTCTCGTGTTCCCAGACCACGACGAGGGTCCAGCCCGCGGCGGTCCATTGAGCCTCGGTATCGGCGTCCCGGGCTTGATTGCGGGCGATCTTCTCGGCCCAGTAACCGCCGTTCGCCGACGGGCCGCGGTAGTGCTCGGGGCAGCCGTGCCAGAAGCAGCCGCGGACCTCCACCGCGACCCGAGCCGGCCGAAACACGATGTCGGCGGTTCGGCGCAGCTCGGGTAACGGGCGCGCGCAGACCCGATAGCGCAATCCGGCGGCATGCAGCAACCGACGGACCGCGAGTTCGGGCTTGGTGTCTCGACTCTTGTTCGACTGCATCGAACGCCGCACGGCGGGCGAGCTGGCCCACGACTCAACCGGGCTTTTCGCTAACGGCAGGACGGGCTCGGACACCAACTCACGATACGGCGCTCACCACAGCCGGTCGCCATCGTCGGCGAAGTCGTCGTCGGGGTCCTCCGCGCGCTCGAGATCGTTCGACTCGACCAGCACGCTGCCGACCAATCGGCTGATGTCGATCGCGGCGGGGTCCGGATCGGGACGGCCCTCGACCATCGCCAACCGGGACGCGGACAAGTAAGCCAGCCGGACGGCCTGCACGACCAGCACCCGCCGCAGCCCGTCCGACACCTCGCCGCGTTCATGGGCCACCGCGGCCAGTCGGGCGATGGTCTCGGCCCGGCGGGCGATGCGGATGTCCGGGTGCCCGCGCTCAGCCCGGGTGTCCTCGCTGACCAACGGGCAGCGGAACGAGGACGGCAACTCCACCGGCGGCGACACCGGCGGGATCTTCTCGTTGAGGATGGCCTTGAAGCGGCTGGCCTCGATGGCCTGCGTGTACGCGGTGTACTCGACCGCGTCTAACCGCGCCCGCGCGGTTTGAAAACCGGCCGGATCTCGACTGCGGTTGACCGACTCGAACTCCCAGAGCGGCCACAGCTCCAGTTCGGCCACCTCGAACACGTCCAGAATCCGCATGGCCACGGCGTCCGTGCGCTGATTGGTGAGATGTCGCCGGACCCGCACCCGGAGCTGCTCATTGGTCTGCCCCACGTAGATCGGCTCGCCGTCGTAGTCGTAGAAGGCGTAGCAACCCCAACGGGCATCGGCCCAGCGCCGCCCTTGCTCGTCCTCGGCCGCCAGCGCCTGATCGAGCCGGGTCCGGAAGTCGCGGACGGAGGGCGCCGGTAACGAGTTACGCGCCGGCCGGGAGCCCTCGAGCTCAGCCACCGCTGGCCGCGAGAGCCACCTCCGGGGCTGAGCTCAGCTCGCCCCGAACGAGCGGAAGCAGGTAATTGCTGGCCAACCAGGACACCACGGGCACGCAGACCGCGTCCCCGAACCCGAACAGCGCCTGATTGCGGCGGAGTCCGGTCAGCTCGTAGTCAGGGGCGCCCATCAGGCGGGCGTACTCCCGCGGAGTCATCCACCGAACTCGGACCTGGCCGCGGCCGGCTTGGACGACCGCTTGCTTGGAGGAGCCGCCGCGCGCGGTGCGCAGGCAGCCCGAGACGTCATCCGGACGGATCTCCCAGACCGCGACGCCCTGGCGAGTGCGTCGGTAGGCCGTGCGGTAGGAGTAGGACTTGCCGCGCTTCAAACTCTCTAGCCGAGCCGACTGGATGGCGCTCAGCGAACCGGTGAACAACGCCGTCCGCTCGGGAGACCACCAGTGCTCGTGGGTGGGGCCGAACCGCTCGACCAGCTCGCTCAGCCCAGCCGTCAGCGGCGGCGGCGGACTGGGCAGGGCGGCGCGATGCGTCCGCAAGCTCGGATCGCCGAACACCGATTGCAGCCAGTCCGGCCGAAGCTCGCTGCTCGGCACCGGCTCGTCGGCCGGCGGATCGAGTGCCCCGATCAGAAACAGCCGAGGGCGGGACTGCGGGACGAAGCGCCGGGCGTCGAGGGCCAGGACGTCGACTGAGTAGCCGAGCCGGTTCAACTCGGCGATGGCGGCGGCCAGATCCTCACCGCCGTGGCTGGTGGCCAGCCCGATGACGTTCTCCAGCGCCACCACCCGCGGCTTGGCCGCGCCCAATTCCTCCATCACCCGGGTGAAGTGCCAGAAGGTGGCCGACTGCCGCCCGACCAGACCCCGGCGCCAGCCCGCCAGCGAGAGGTCGGTGCACGGAAAGGAGCCCCAGGCCAAGGACAGACCGGGCGGCAGCTCGTCCCCGGTCACCAGCCCGACGTCGCCGAGGCTGAACTCGTGGTGCCCGGCTGGATCGGCGAACTGGCCGCGATACATGCGGTGTTTGTCCGGCTCGATGTCGTTGGACCAGACGACTCGAAAGCCGGCCGACTCGAGTCCGAGTCGGACCAATCCGATGCCGGCGAAGAATTCCGCCGCCGGGTAAGCCTCGGCCGCACGGCCAGGTAGGACGGTCAGCGTGGGCACGAAAGCCACGGTATCGGACCCCACCGACAGCTCCGATCGGCGCGCTGGCGAGGGCCGCCCTCAGACGGCGTCGAGGTACGCCCAACGCTGCTGGACTCGGACGAACCGGCTGATTTCGTGCTGTTCAGTGACTCGGGGCTGCCCCGGTTGGCCGCCGCCGCGCCGCCGAGCGCGGAACTCCACCGTGCCCTCGGGGTCGAACATGCCGCCCCGGTCGGTCGAGAGGATTTCCAGACCGAGCCAGCGGCGACCGAGGTCCAGCTCCAAGGTTCGCGGCCGGGTGCTCGGATGCCAGGTGCGGCGCAGGTAATCGACGTCGCCCAGGACGAAGGCGGTGTAGCGCGAGCGCATCAGCCGCTCGGCGGTGGGCGGGTCGGCCGAACCGGCGTGGAACGGGCCGCAGCACTCGTCGTAGCTGAACCCACTGAGGCAGGGACAGCGCGTCCGACCCGAGAAATCACTCATGAACCCAGTCTGCGCCCGTCTGAGCGCGGCGAACTTACCGGCCGCGATCGGGCTCGAGTTCGAAGATCGGCAGCTGGTGGCGCGGCACGACGAAGGTCGCCAACGGCGCCCGGGCCGGGGAAGCCCCCTGCTCCCGGCCGACCAGGGTGAACACGTCGACCTGCGGCTGGCTCAGCAGCGACAGCAAAGCGGACTGGACGATCTCGGGATCCTGGCCGATTCGGCCTGGCTCGGTGTCGGGGCTGGCCTGGTAGACGTAGTCGGCCGCCCAGCGGCAGACTGGGCACGGCTCCCAGGACAGCGTCCGGTCGCCGCCGGCGATCGAGTGCAGCGACAGCGTCGCCCACAACTGGTTGGGTTGCTGGACCGCGAGCCGGACCGAGATCAGCCGGGGTCGATCACCGACGTGGTGGCCGCACCCGGAGGTATGCCGCCCGCGCGGGGCCGCAAGCGGCGTCGCCACCGCGCTTGAGGTTGAGTTGCCCGCCATCTCACGCCGGATCGTCGACGCGCAGCCGCGTGGCGCCCTGCAGCACTCGCTCGACCTCGCTCTGCCGAAAGCGCCGTTGACCGGCGATGGTCTTGACGATCGTCAACTCGCCGCGGTCGCCCCAGCGGGCGATGGTGCGTCGGTCGACTCCGAACAGGCGAGCGGTCTGTCCCGGCGTCAACAGTGGGCCTTTGCCCTCGAGGGCAGGATCTGAGATCACGGTGTTCTCCTAGTGGAGTGGCTAGCGAACTAGCCGATGGAATAGGAAGAAACGAGCCGACCGATGGATCCCCCCGATGCCCATCGGTCTCACCGTGAAGACGCGGGCTGCGCTGAACTATGACGCGTCAGCGGGATTGGGCGGCCTTGACCGCTGAGGCTTCCTCGGGGGAGAGCGGGTGTTCGCCGACCCCGCGGGTCAGGGATTTGGCGTAGACCCGGGTCTCGGCGGCGCCGGCGATGGCGGTCAGGGTGAGTCCGTCGCCGTGCTCGTCCATCAGCGCGAGGGAGAAGGACAGCCGCCCGCTCAGATCGTCGAAGGCGTCATAGCGGACCAGCGCGACCCGTCGTAGCACCGTCTTGACCGATTCCTGGAGCTCGGCGACCGTCTTGGCGATCTCGGTCCGCTCCTGCTGGATCCGAGCGTCGGCCGCCTGCTGCGACTGGACCAGGTCGCGTTGCAATTCGAGGATGTCCTTGCGGACCGATTCGCTGGCCGCCATGTGGCGCTCGGCGACCTCGAGGATGGTCTCGCGGCCGGACGAGCCGCGGGAGAGCAGGGCCACCGACTGCCGGAGCCGGCCCAGGGTCCGCAGCGCGAGCACTCCAGAGACCAACCCGCCGATGCCGACGATGAAGGCTGCGATCGCGAGCGCCGTAATCATCACCGGCAGCCTATCCCGGGCCGGACGAGCTCGGGACACGACTCGACTAAGCTGGGCCGATGCCCGTCCGGTTGCGCCCGACCCTGTCGACCCTGCCGGCCTACGTGCCCGGACGAACCGTCCTCGGCGCCATCAAACTGGCCAGCAACGAGATCCCCTACCCGCCGCTGCCGCACGTCCTGGAGCGCATCGCGGCCAGCGCCGGCCACGCCAACCGGTATCCCGACAACTTCTCCACTCAGCTGACCGCCGAGTTGGCTGGCAAGTTCGGGGTGGCGGACAGCCAGGTCGTGGTCGGGTGCGGTTCGGTCGCCCTGTGCCAGCAGCTGGCCGCCGCGACCGCCGGCGAGGGCGACGAGGTGCTGTTCGGTTGGCGCTCATTCGAGGCCTACCCGATCATCACCGCCATCACTGGGGCGAGCGCCGTCCGGGTGCCGCTGACCGCGGCGACCTACGACTTGACGGCCATGGCCGATTCAATCACCGAGCGGACGCGGCTCATCTTCGTCTGCAATCCGAACAACCCGACCGGCACCGCGGTGCCCGGATCCGACCTGACCGCGTTCCTGGACCGAGTGCCCAGCGATGTGGTCGTGGTGTTGGACGAGGCGTACCGCGAATTCGTCACCGACCCGACCGTGCTGGACGGCACCACGTTGCTCTCGCGCTACCCCAACATCATCGTGTTGCGGACGTTCTCCAAGGCCTACGGCTTGGCCGGGCTGCGGGTGGGCTACGGGATCGCGGCCGACTCGACGCTCAGCGACGCGCTGCGTCAGACTCAGGTCGCGTTCGCGGTCAGCCAGATCGCCCAAGAGGCCGCGCTGGCCAGCCTCGAGGCGGAGGCCGAGGCCGAACTCAAGACCCGAGTGCAGGAGATCACGGCTGAGCGCGATCGGGTGGCGGCCGCGCTGACCTCGTTCGGCTACGCCGTCCCGTCCTCGCAGGCGAACTTCGTCTGGCTCGGCAACGGGCCCGCGGAGACGGGCGGCATCGAGGCCCACAGCTTCGCGTTGTCGTGCGAGCAGCGCGGGTTGATCGTGCGCGCCTTTGCCGATTCGGGCGTGCGGATCACTATCTCCAACGCGGCTGAGAACGACCGCTTCCTTGAGGCCGCCGCCCAGCTCCGGTGAACTAGGGTCCTTTGTCCGTTCATGGCACGTGGTTCGCGCTTCGTTCACCGCAGCGTCCCCATGTCGGACACCTTCAGTTTCAGTGCGCCGCACAAGCTCCATGCCGTCGGGGGCATTCCCGGCTTGATGCGGATGGAGTGACACCGTGGGAAGTTCCCGCAAGAAACTGATCGGAACCGCTGTCCTGGTGGGCGCGGCGCTGACGATCAGCGCCTGTTCGTCGTCCAAGAGCGACACGCCGAGTGGCGGAGCGGCCATCGCTGGCGCCAGCTCGGCCAGCTCGGCGCCCGCGGTCAGCGCCGCCGACGCGAAATCGGCCGCCGACTTCGGCGGCATGGACGCATTGGTCGCCGCCGCTAAGAAGGAAGGCACGCTCAACGTCATCGCGTTGCCGCCGGACTGGGCCAACTACGGCGCCATCATCTCCGGTTTCACGGCGAAGTACGGGATCAAGGTCACCAGCGCCAACCCCGATGGCTCTAGCGGCGACGAGGTCGCCGCGGTGAAGAGCCTCAAGAGCCAGAGCCGGGCGCCCGACGTCGTGGACGTCGGAGGCTCCTACGCCACCAGCGGCGCCGCGGACGGCATCTACGCGCCCTATGAGGTCGCGACCTGGGCCGACATCCCCGACGGCCAGAAAGACCCCAACGGCCTCTGGTACAACGACTACGGCGGCTACATCTCCATCGGCTGCGACGCCAAGCGGATCACCACTTGCCCGACCTCCATCGCGGCGCTGAATAACCCGATGTACAAGGGCAAAGTCGCGCTCAACGGTGACCCGACGTCGGCCAACGCCGCCTTCAACGCGGTCTACGCGGCCGCGCTGGCCAACGGCGGTTCGCTCGACAACATCCAGCCCGGCATCGACTTCTTCGGCAAGCTCAAGAAGGCCGGCATCTTCTCGACCGTCAACGCCAAGCCGGCCACCATCGAGAGCGGCGAGACGCCGATCGTGCTCGACTGGGATTACCTCAACGCCGGCTACGTGACCCAGTTCGCGGCCAAGGGCGTGGACTGGAAGGTCGCTGACCCCACGGACGCGCTGATGGCGGGCTTCTACGACCAGGCGATCAGCAAGTACGCGCCGCATCCCGCGGCGGCCCGGTTGTGGGAGGAATACCTCTACAGCGACGAGGGTCAGAACCTCTGGCTGGCCGGCGGAGCCCGTCCGGCCCGACTGGCGGCGATGCAAAAGGCGGGTACGGCTACCGCGTCGCTGGTCGCGAAGCTGCCGGCCATCACCGGCACCCCGTCCTTCCCCACCGACGCGCAGACCACAACTGCGAAAAACGCGGTGACCAAGGGCTGGGCGAGCGCAGTCAGCTAGGACGACGAGCACCGGCGGGTAACGGAGATCGACTATGCAACCAATGGTGGACGGGTCGGGTCTGGACACAGACCCGACCCGGGTCGGCGAGGTCATGGAGGGCTCAGAGGTCCAGCCGGCGGCAGATCGCAACAGGTGGACCTCGAGTCAGCGGCGTCGGCGAGTGCCGGTCGCCTGGCTAGGCCTGATTCCCTTTCTCGGTTACGTGGGCGTGTTTTTCCTGTTGCCGACCGGTGCCGTCGTCTGGTCGGCCTTTCGATCCAGCGGCAGCGCGGGCGCACCGTCGTCGTTTACGCTGGCCAACATTCGCGATGCCCTACAAGGGGTTTATCGCACGGCGACGATCAACAGCATCGAGTTATCCCTGCTCTCGGCGGTCATCGCCGTGGTCCTCGGCGTCCCGCTGGCCTGGGCCGTGGTGACCAGCAAAGGCCGGACCTTTCCCGGGATCGTCTCCACCGCCTCGGCGGTACTCGCGAACTTCGGCGGCGTCCCGCTGGCCTTTCTGTTCATCGCGACGGTCGGCACCTCCGGGTTGTTGACGACGACGCTGGCCGATCACCTGCACGTGAACCTCAAGAGCGATTTGGGCTTTGACCTGTACTCGTTCTCCGGACTCGTCCTGGTCTACCTGTACTTCCTGATTCCCCTTATGGTGCTGGTGATCACGCCGGCCCTGGAGGGGCTCAAGCCGCAGTGGCAGGAAGCGGCGCAGAATCTCGGCGCTTCCCGCTGGCAGTATTGGCGATTGGTTGCCGCCCCGATCCTGGCGCCGAGCATTCTCGGGTCGCTGCTGTTGCTGTTCTGCAGCGCGTTCTCCGCCTTTGCCACCGCCGACGCCTTGACGTCCGGGGCGTTCGCGATCGTGCCGCTCAAGATTCACGCGGTGCTGTCCGGCAATGTGCTGGCCGGACAGGAGAATCTCGGCTACGCCTTGGCCTTGCTCATGATCGTCGTGGTGCTGCCGCTGACCATCGCCTACCAACTCCTACAGCAACGGACGTCGAAATGGTTGCGTTAGCCCAGACCGGACGGACGGGAGCCGCGCCGCCGGCCGCAACGCGCCGGCGACGCCCACAGGTCCGCGTCGGCCGGTCCGTCACGCTGTTGCTGGCCGCGATCTACTTCATCGGCCCGCTCGGCGTCGCGTTCTGGTTCTCCATCCACGACCGCCTGCACGGCGGCGTCCGTTTCCATGAGTACACCGGCGTGTTCTCCGTGCCGGGGTTGATGGATTCCTTCACCCTGTCGCTGAAGTTGGCCGCGGCCACGATCGTGATTCTGCTGGTGCTGCTGGTTCCCACCATGTTGCTGGTCCAACTGAGGCTGCCGCGCTTCCGTCCGATCATGGAGACGCTGTGCCTGATGCCGTTGGTGGTTCCGCCGGTGGTGCTGGCCGCGGGCATTTTCGCGGTCCTCGGGTCGGGCCCGCTGACGTCCGGCCCGCTGGCCACGATCGCCAGCGACCTGCAGGAGACCTCGCTGCCCTGGATCCTGGCGCTGGAGTACGTGATCCTGACTTTGCCCTTCAGTTATCGGGCAATCGACGCCGGGATGCGCAGCATCGACCTGGCCACCCTGGTCAAGGCCGCGCGCAACCTCGGCGCGAGTTGGCCGACGCTCACGGTGCGGGTGCTGCTGCCGCCGCTGCGGACCGCGCTGCTCAACGCGGGTTTCCTGGCCTTCGCCCTGGTCCTCGGCGAGTACACGTTGGCCACGATCCTGCAGTACACGGTGTTCTCGGTCTGGATCGTCACCGCGGGTCAGACCGACGGCCAACTGCAGACCGCCCTGTCGATCATGAGCCTCGGCGTGACCTGGGTGCTGCTGATCGTCATCGGACTGTTCGCGGGTTCGCGCAAGGGACGCTCGCGATCAATCCGGCGTCGGAAAACCGCCTAGGCCGCAACCCCGCAAGCCACTTCAAGACAGAGGTTATCCGTGACTGCTCAGATGGAAACTCGTCCGGCCACGACGTCCACCTCGGTGGAATTCGTCGGCGTCACCCGGGTGTTCGGCTCGACGACCGCGCTCGCGGGGCTCGACCTGGCGATCGAGCCGGGCGAGCTGCTGGCGCTGCTCGGGCCGTCCGGATGCGGTAAGACCACCGCGCTGCGGCTGCTTGCCGGCTTCGATCAGCCCACTTCCGGCGAGATTCTGGTCGATGGCCGCGACGTCACTCGGTTGGCGGTGAACAAGCGGGACATGGGGATGGTGTTTCAGTCCTACAGCCTCTTCCCGACCATGAGCGCGCGGGACAACGTGGCGTTCGGCCTTCGGCTGCGGGGCTCGGCCGCGTCGGCTCGTCGTGCCCGGGCGGGCGAGCTGCTCGACCTGGTTGGACTCTCGGCCCACCTGGACAAGTTTCCGCATCAACTCTCCGGTGGCCAGCAGCAGCGGGTGGCACTGGCCCGGGCGCTGGCCATCGCCCCGCGGGTGCTCTTGCTCGACGAGCCGCTATCGGCCCTGGACGCGCTCGTCCGGGCCCAGTTGCGGGAAGAGATTCGGCGGATCCAGCTGGAGCTCGGCGTGACCACGGTCTTCGTGACCCACGACCAGGAGGAGGCCCTGTCGATGGCTGACCGGGTCGGCGTGATGCGGGCCGGGCGGCTCGAGCAGTGCGATGTGCCCAGCGTGCTCTACCAGCGGCCGGCGACGGCCTTCGTCGCTGAATTCGTCGGCACGATGAACCAGGTGCCGGGCGTCATCGGCGCCGACGGACGGGTTCAGGTCGGGACGCAGGCGTTGTCGGTGGACGGCCCGGTGCCCGCGGCCGGTGTCGCGGTGTCGGTGCTGGCCCGGCCGGAGGCGGTGCTCATCGAGCCGCTGGCCGCGGTTGACGCGCGCTCGCCGAGCGATGCCACCGTCCTGGTGGCGACGTTTTTCGGCGCGGTGACGAGGCTCCGGCTGGTGCGAGCGGACGGGGTTGAACTGCTAGCCGATGTCGCCAGCCATCGGGCGGCCGAGCTGACGCCGGGGACGGCCGTTCGGGTGTCACTATTGGATCGTCCCGTCTTGGTGAGGGCTAGCGTGCCGCGGGAGGCTGAAGCTGAGCACCACTGACCGGTCCACCATCGCCGGCGCGTCCCGAAGCGCGCTCGGTTACTGGCGGCTGCAGGCGGCCGCGGGCGAGCCGCATCGGCGGCGCCCTGAGTTCGTGACCGGCGCGGGCGCACCCGCCCTCGGCCGCCCGCTGCTCACCGTGGCCCAGTTGTCGGACCTCCATTTGTGCGACAGCCAGTCGCCGGCCCGGGCCGAGTTCCTGGACCGCTGGGCCGACCTCGACTCACCGGTCAAGGCGCAGGTCGACGCGGTGGGCAGTTACCGGGCTCAGGACTGCCTGACCGTGCAGGTCGGCGAGGCGATGGTCCAAGCTGTGAACGCTGTCGCCGCCGGGCCGGTGGGCCATGCCCCGATCGACTGGGCGCTGACCACGGGCGATGTCACCGACAACGCCCAGGTCAACGAGGTCGGCTGGTACTTGGGCTTGCTCGAGGGCGGCTGGGTGCAGCCGGACTCCGGCGACCGATCCCAGTACGAGGGAGTTGCCGATTCCGCCTATTGGGACGAGGCGTTCTGGCATCCCGAGCCGCGCTCGGATGCTCGGACGGGTGCTGCCGAGCAAGACCGGCCGCACCGGCGGCATGGCTTTCCGGACGCGCCGGGACTGCTCGACGCCCTGCGCGCCCCGTTCCAGGCCACCGGCCTGCGGATGCCCTGGTTTGCCGTGCACGGCAATCACGATCAGCTCATTCAGGGCACTATCCCGGCCATCGGGCCGTTCGCCGCGGCGGGTGAGACCGCGCTCAAAGCCATCGGCATCCCGGCCGGCTGGTCGCACGATGCGATCGCGCAGTTCTGCCACGACGTCGATCAGTGCGACCTCGCGGCGCTGGCGCTCTGGGACACCCTGCTGACCCGTCCGATCACCCCCGACCCCGCCCGGCGGGCGATCAGGCGCCCGGAGTTCATCGCCGCGCATTTCGGTCCGTTTGCCCGGCCGCCCGGGCACGGCTTCGCTCTCGCGGCTCAGC
>JAOPUY010000520.1 GCA_025963265.1 Frankiales bacterium
ACTCGACCTGGCCTCACTCGCCGCCCAGGTCGCGCCGGCCGCCGAAGCCCCCGAAGCCCCCGAAGCCGCCACGGCCTAGGCGACCGCGGCGCTTATTAGCCTTCTTGCTCGGTGGGGCGGATCAGGATCTCGTTGACCGCGGTGCGTCGCGGCCGAGTCACCATGTAGATGACAGCGTCCGAAATGTCGCTCGCCTCCATCCGCTCCATGCTCGCGAACCGAGCGCCGAGCGTCTCGCGCACCTCGGGACGGTTGTGACTGGCTAATTCGGTGGCCACCGCGCCTGGTTCGATCAATCCGACTCGAAGATGACGCTTGGTGACCTCCTGCCGCAACGCCTCGCTCACCGCGCCCAGGCCGTGCTTGGTCGCGTTGTAGACGCCCGAGCCCGACCGCGGCACCCGACCGGCGACTGAGGAGATGTTGACCAGGTCGGCCACCCGCCGCTCGCTCGTCTCGGCGGCCTCCAGCAGATGCGGCAGCGCCGCGTGGGTGCAGTAGAGCAGGCCGGTCAGGTTGAGGTCGATCATCCGCTCCCACTCCGACAGCGGCGCCTCGGTCATCGGCCCGAGCAGCATCACGCCGGCGTTGTTGATGAGGATGTCCAGCCGTCCGAGTTGCTGCACGGTCGTGCTCACCGCGCCGGCCGCGTCAGACTGCTGCGTCACATCGGCCTCGATCACCAGCGCCGATCCGCCGGCCGCTTCGATTCGGTCCGCCAGGTCCCGCAGCCGATCGGCCCGCCGGGCCGCGATAGCCACCGCACTCCCCTGGGCGGCTAAGGCCAGCGCGGTGGCCTCGCCGATGCCGCTGGAGGCGCCGGTGACTAGGGCGACGGTTCCGGTGAGAGTCGAGTTTGTCATGGCTCTATCCTGCTCCTCGCCAACGCGCGATGACGCTCGACCTCGTCTCGACGCCGGACAAGTCGCTGCCGCTGACGATTGACCGCTCGGGCGACGATCGTCAGCAACGCGACCAGCATGTTGAACGACAGCACGCGGTACACGAGCACGGCGGTGACCGCGTTGGCGGTGCTGGTGCCGGCGCTGACCAGGGCCGCCGACAGGACCGTCTCGACGATGCCGATGCCACCGGGCGTCGGCGCGAACGACGCCGCGCCCACGCCGATCCCCCAGATGATCGGCAGTGAGCGCCACGGCACATCCGCGCCCGCGGCCTCGAGCGCGAAGGCCAGACAAGCCACGTTGGCCACCCAGTTCAGCAACGCCCAACCCAACACCGAGCCGACGCTCACCGCGCTGAACCGGAACCGGAGAACGCGCTGCAACGCCCGGTCGACGAGCTCGCTCGGTTCCGATCGCGGACGATTCGTGACGCGGCGACCGAGCTTCAGCGCGCCGGCGCACACTCCGGCGATCCGATCCCGGCCGCCCGGACGGCGCAGCGCGATGACCGCGACGACGGTGGCCGCCAGCGTCAACGCCGCGGCCAGAATCCCCATCAACGCCACCGCGACGTTGTTCGAGGCGATGGCGCCGGCGAGCAGCACCAGGCCGAACGCGACGGTGGAGAAGACCCCGCCCAGCGTGAGCACGGTGCCGGCCACCACCGGATCGACCCGGCGGGCTCGCATCTGCCGCAGGGTGTAACCGGCGGCCATGGTCGAGCCGACGTAGGGCACCGCGAGCGAGATCGCATTCGCGGTATAGGCATTCGCCGTCAGCCACGCGAGGGTGAGGCGGTGGCCCCCGACGTGCAGGAGTCGATGCTGCACCGCCGCGAAGGCCAGCATGGACAGGCATTCCGAGGCGAAGGCGGCGACCACCCAACCCCACCGAAGATCCTGCAGGCCGCCGACGCCGTCGAGGACGTGCGAGCGGTTCAGCCAGATGGCGATGAAGGCAGATCCGAGAAGCAGGGCGACGAAGGTCGTCTTGACGGTCCAGTGCCACCCGTCCCGGGGGCTGTCCTCGGCCTCTGCCATTCACCAACGCTACGTCCAACTGAGTCGCTGACCGGCCCAGACGCTCATTCTGCCGGTGATTTCGCAGCAGCTACTCAGCTGCCGGCGCGGCTTCGCCTAGGCTCTGAGAGTGCCGCCGCCCGAGGTCCCGCTCAAGAAGCTCGGCTTTCTCACCATTGGCTTGTTCGACCCGGCTGATCCGGCGCGGGGCCACCAGTCCACCCTGGAGATCATCGAGTTGGGCGAGCGGCTGGGTTTCGACAGCGCCTGGGTTCGGCATCGCCATCTGCAGCACGGCATCTCCTCGCCGGTCGCCGTGCTCGCGGCGGCCTCGCAGCGCACGAGCCGGATCGAGCTCGGCACGGCGGTCATCCCCCTCGGGTGGGAGAACCCGCTGCGGCTGGCCGAGGACCTGGCCACCGTGGATCTGCTGTCCGGCGGCCGGCTCAATCCCGGGATCAGTGTGGGCCCGCCGATGCATTGGGACGAGGTCAAGGACGCGCTGTATCCGGACACCGCGGACGAGGAGGACTTCAGCTACGAGCGCCTCGAGCGGCTGTTGCGCTTCGTGCGGGGCGAGCGAGCCACCGACTTCAGCGGGCTCGAGGGCATCGAGGTCTATTCCGACCAAGTGCAGCCGCAGGCTCCGGGCCTAGCCGGGCGGCTGTGGTACGGCGGCGCGAGTCTCCGGTCGGCGCAGTGGGCCGGCGAGCACGGCATGAACTTCCTGACCAGCAGCGTCGTCCGGGCCGAGGAGTCCGAGGACTTCGCCGAGATCCAGCTCTCCCACGTCCGGGCGTTTCGGCAGCGCCATCCCGCCGGCCAGGCCGCGCGCGTCTCACAAGGGCTGGTGGTCATCCCCACCGACAGCGCCTCGCCCGCGCAGCGGGAGAAATACCAGCAGTACGCGCTGGCCCGCACGCCGCGAACGGCCTCGCCCCAGGGGCCGGCCCGGATCGTGTTCGCCCGCGATATCGTCGGATCGTCCGAGCAGATCGCCGAGCTGCTGTACGCCCATTCGGCCTTCCGGGAGATCGACGAGGTCGCGTTCGCGTTGCCGTTCAGCTTCGAGCACGAGGACTACGTCCAAATCCTGATCGACCTGGCGACCCGGGTCGGTCCCGCGCTCGGCTGGCGGGCCGCGGGCTGAGCGGACGTCTTACCGGTCACACGCCGCCCCTCAGACCAAGTTGACTGCGTAAAGTCCGACTACTGGGAGGACATCTGATGTCAATTGATCTTTCCGCGGCCCCTGAGGTCCGCGGCCCGTCGCTGGGAGGCCCGGCGCGGGTGCCTGGCTCGGTCCGGCGCACCTCGACCATCGACATGTGGTGGCCCGGCGGCATCGGCACCGAGATGCAGCTCTTGGGCCGGGCGCGCGACCTGCACACCCCGTCGGACGGCTCTGAGCCGACCGTGCTCGACGAGAGCCTCGTCAACGCCCGAGTGGCCCCGGACCGCACCATCCTGGAGATCGCCAGCACGCCGAGTCGCCCGGGGGTCGCCCAGCTGGTCGGCGCCCGCGGCGGCGGCCGGTTTCGCGGGCTGATCGCCGAGGTCGTGCCCGACGAACTCGCGCTCGGCACTCCGCTCTACCTGCTGCTGGACGACCTGGCCGGCGCGACCCTGGTCGGCGGCTTCGCCTTCTCCCAATGGCCTGAGCTCTGGCCGGCCGAGTGGGCTAACGGGCGGGGCGACCGCGCGGCTAAACGCCGGATGGAGGGCATCTGCGCCGGCTTCACCCCCGGGGCCAGCGCCCTGAGCCCGGATGGCACCTCGCGCTTCATTCACGACATCCGCGCCGTCGAGTCGGTCGCCAGTTCCGATGACCCGCTCGGCTGGCATGAGCTGCTCGACATCACCACCGTCTCGATGCGCCGTTCGCGACGCATCGACGTGACCGTCGGCGACGTCATCGAGGTCAAGTCGTTCTTCCAGGACAGCGCGACGACGCCCGGCGGCGGCCGGATCGCCGTCCACGAGTACCAGGTCGACGCCACGGCCTCTTTGGACGGCGAGCTGCTGTCGGTCTGGGCCGATCCGCGGGTGCTCCCGTTCGTCGAGTGCCCGCTGGCGGCGGTGAACGTCGATCAGATGGTCGGCACGCCGCTGCCCGAGCTGCGGCTCGCGGTGCTGCAGAAACTCAAGGGGACGGTGGGGTGCACCCACCTCAACGACGTGCTTCGCGCGCTGGCCGAAGTCCCCGTGCTGGCCGAGACCCTCCTGGCGGACCGCCGCGGCTGACTAGCTCAGTCGTCGAAGTCGACCCGCATCAACGGGCTGCCGGCCACCCAGGACTCGACCGAGTACGCGGGCTGGCTCGGCGTGGGATCTCGGCGGTCGTTCAGGTCGGCCACCGCCTCGGTCAGCACCCGTCGCCGCTCGGCCTCATCGGTCACCGGCGTCGCGGTCGCGGCCAAGTCGGCGCTCACGCCGTTCTTGAGATGGAAGACGAACGACGGGTGCGCGGAAAGATTGCGATACCAGTCCCGCCGCCCGGGCCGGCCGGTCAGGTAGATCTGGCCGTCGACCCGGTAGAACCAGGTCTCGATGCGCCGGGGCTGGCCCGAGCGCGCGCCGGTCGTGGTGATGTCGACCGTGCGCTGCGCCGGCGTGGAAGCCCGGTCGATCGCCAGGGCCTGGCGGACCTCGGGGTTCACCAACGGTTCCAGTGCATGACCGCCTCGGGATCGGGGCGGGCCGCGGGTGAGAAATCCGTGCCGCGGGTGAAGGCCAGCGGCGTCAGGACGGCCTGCGCCGTCGTCTCGTACGGGATGCCCAAGAGCTCGGCGACCTCCCGCTCGCGAGCCAGGTGCATGGAGGTCCAGGCGGTGCCCAGGCCGCGGGCCCGAGCGGCCAGCATGAAGCTCCAGGTCGCGGGCAGCACGTTGCCCATGCCGCGGACCGCGGCTGCCCGGTCCGACCCGGTCGTGCAGGCCAGCACCAGCACCGGGGCCTCCCCCA
>JAOPUY010000526.1 GCA_025963265.1 Frankiales bacterium
GCATCGTCATCGGAGGGGGCGGTGGTGAGGTACCCGAGAATGATGACCCGCTTGTCGTGCCCGGCATTCGTGCGCGCAATGACAGTGTCGCCTACTCGCTCGACCTCGAGATGGCTGAGGTTGCCCAACGCCGCCTCGATCGAATCGGCGAGGGGGCCCGCGTGGCCGCGGGGCGAGGCGATGTTGACCAGCGACATCGTCAGCGATTGAACGTCGAGCGCAAGCATCACAGGAAACAAGTAGTCGTCCATGTGCGAACACTTTTACAGGAATGCCCTTTCACAGCAAGGTGATCTTCCATACCCCGCCTTGTCGCCTGGTCAGAAGGCCTAGTTCACCACCCGTTCAGATCGCTCGAATTGACTAGGTCCATGCGCCTTGAACTCCGTCGTGTCCTGATCGCTCTGCTCTGCCTGGTGCTCGGGCTGGGGTCGCTCGCGGTGGTCGCGTCGGGTGCCCAGGCCGCACCGGACCCAGCCCCGCCGAGTCATCTCGTCATCTCCGAGGTCAACGGAGACCAGGCCGGTGTGTACCGCACCAACTGGGTGGAGCTCTACAACCCGACCGAGCAAGCGATTTCGCTCGGCGGCATCGACACGTCGACCACGCCCGCGACGGTCACCCCGAACTACTACCTGTGCTACGCCAGCCAGGCCGGAAGCACCTGCACCGCCCCGTACAAGCTGTACGGAACGATCTTGCCGCACCACTACTTCCTGGTGGAGCTGTATGACGCGGGCGGCTCGCTGCCGGCCCTGCCGGCCGGCGTCACGCCGGACCTGAACTTCGGCAGCACTGATGCCACCGTCAACCCCTCGCAGCAGGCGGCCAAGAACATCGGTGGCTACGCCACCGGCGGCCAGCTCCTGCTGCTCGACGCCTCAGCCGACCCGACCGGCGCGTACCCGACCAAGGCCAACGACCCGGCCTCGGCCTACAGCTCCACCAACCGCAACCTGGCCGACGCCAGCATCAACCCGTCGCCGGTGGTCGACGCAATGGGGTTCACGCCCGCGACGACGGCGTCCACCCTCGGCGGTGCGGAGGGTTGGACCAGCACGACCGCCGTCCACTCCGCGCCGGTGCAGGACGCCTCCCACTGGGACGAGCGCAAGTTCGTCAACGGCATCCCGCAGGACACGAACGACAACGCGGCCGACTTCCAGATCAGCCAGCGTGACCCGATCTCCCAGGTGAGCAGCCGAGTCGCCGTTGCGTCCATCAGCGACAGCACCATCGGGACCAGCCAGGCGATGACTCCGATCACCGTCGCCGGCTCCAAGGGCGTCGGCCCGCTGACCTACTCGGCCACCGGGCTGCCCGACGGCGTGAGCATCGACCCCGGCACCGGCATCATCAGCGGCACTCCCGTGGCCACTGACCCGCTGGGCGCCTACCCGGCCACGGTCACCGTGTCGGACCAGACTCCGGGCACCCCCGACACGGCCAGCACGTCGTTCACCCTGACGCTGAGCAGCGAGCTGCGGGTCGACGCGATCTCGAACCTGTCGGACAACAAGGGCGCGGCGATCACGCCGATCCAGGTCCAGGCCAACGGAGGCACCCCGGCCTACAGCTACGCGGCCACCGGGCTGCCCACCGGCGTGAGCATCGACTCGACCGGCAGCATCAGCGGCACCCCGACTGCTGCGGTCGGCCAGTACTCCGTGCACGTCACCGTCAAGGACAGCGGTACCGGCACTGGTGATTCTGCCCAGCAGACGGTCACCGCGGACTTCACCATCACCGAACTCCCGTCGCTCACCGGCCCCGCCGCCGGCGACCCGCTGACCGGTCTGACGATCAACGAGGTCAAGGCCACCGGCACTGCGGCCAACGACTGGGTCGAGCTGTACAACACGGGGAGCGCTATCTCCGGGGCGTCCGTGGATCTCACCGACAACTCCGGCGCGGTCTACCACTTGACCGGGCTGAGCATTGCCGCCAACGGCTACGCCGTCATCAACGGCTCCGACCTGGAAGCCACAGCCGGGGCCGGACTCGACCTCGCCGCCAGCGACACGCTCTATCTCTCCGAAGCCGGCGACGACACGCTGCTCGACCAGACTTCATGGACGTCGTTCCAGACCACCTCGTGGGCGCGATACCCCGATGGCACCGGCGACTTCGTCAGCTCCAAGGACGCCACCAAGGGCGCGACGAACGCCGTTCCTGACGCGTTCGCCACCGACCACCTGGTCATCGCGGCGGTGTTCGGCGCCAACGCCGACACCGTCCGCTGGACGAACGACTGGATCGAGCTCTACAACCCGACCGACAGCGCCATCTCGCTAGGCTCGATCGACACGACGACGACGCCCAACGCAACGGTCACTCCGAACTACGCCCTGTGCTACCGCAGCTATTCCGCCACCGGCGCGTGCACCTCGCTGGTCAAGCTGTACGGAACCGTCGCGCCCCACCACTACTTCTTCATCTGGTACGGCAACGCTCACACGCCGGCCGACGACGGGACCTACCCCGCGGGCTTCACCCCTGACCTGGACTTCTCGGTCAAGACGCCTGCGAACGGCAACCAGGTCGGCAGCAACATGGGTGGCTGCAACACGGGCGGTCAGGTGGAGCTGCTCGACGCCACCAAGGGCACGAGCGCCATCAACGGCGACCTGTCTTCGGCCGCCGCGAAGACCGCGGGCGAGGTCGACGGCGTCGGCTGGATGAACGCCTCCACCAACCAGCCGACGGCCGCCGAGAGCAAGGGCTTGGCCAAGGTCACTGGTGTCGACTCGGGCACGAACAACACCTGCGTCATCGCCAGGAACTTCACCGATGGCTTCGCCGTCGACACCGATTCGAACAGCTCCGACTTCACGCCGGTCACCGATCTCGACGCCTTCACGCCCCACTCGCAGAACGACGACCGGGTGGCGGTCACGCCCGTCGATGATGCGGAGATCTCGCTCAACGAGGCGATGAACCCCATCCACGTGCAGGCCCAGGCCATCTTCGGCGCCCTGAGTTTCACGGCGACTGACCTCCCCAGCGGCATCACGCTCGACCCGAGCACCGGGGTCATCAGCGGCACCCCGGACGCCGCCGACGAGCTCAAGGGCTACCCCGTCACCGTCACCGCCGCTGACGGCGTGGCCAGCGACACCGCCACGATCAGCTTCACCCTCACGCTGAGCAAGGAGCTGCGACTGGACCCAGTGGCCGACGTGTCCATCGCCAAGGGCGCCGCGCTCACCGCGATCGACTTGAAGGCGCACGGCGGCACGTCGCCGTACACCTACTCCGCCACGGGGCTGCCGGCCGGCGTCACGCTCGACCCGAGCACCGGTGTCATCTCCGGTACCCCGACCGGCGCCGTCGGCCGCTACGCCGTGCACGTGACGGCCACCGACAGCGGCGCGGGCGCCGCCCAGGCATCGGTGTCGCTGGACTTCACCTTCGTCGAGCTTCCGCCGCTCGGCGGCCCCGCCCCGGGTGATCCCCTGGCCGGGCTGAGGATCAACGAGGTCCGGGCCACCGGCATTCCGGCGAACGACTTCGTCGAGCTCTACAACACCGGCGGCGCCCTGACCGGCGCCTCGCTCAGCCTCGTGGACAGCGCGGGTCACACCTACGCGGTGCCCGCGCAGGACATCGCCGCCGGCGGGTACGTCGTCATCGAGGGCTCAGCGTTAGCCGCCGGGGTCGGCGGGTTTGTCTTAGCCGCCAACGACACGCTCTACTTGACCGAGACCAACGGCGCCGTCCTCGACCAAGTCTCGTGGACGTCGTTCCAGACCACCTCGTGGGCGCGCACCACGGACGGCACCGGCACCTTCGGCGCCTCGGCCTATCCCACCAAGGGCAAGGCGAACTCGGGTCCCGCGGTGATCAAGCCGAACGACCTGCTGGTCTCCGAGGTCAACTACGACAACAACTCGACGGACTGGTACGAGTACAGCGAGGTCACCAACACCACCGACCACCCGATCGACTTCGCCGCCTACGGCC
>JAOPUY010000542.1 GCA_025963265.1 Frankiales bacterium
GATCCGCGCTCGGCCGCGCACCGGCGGTCGCGTCCTGCTGCTCGACCGCGAGGACCGGCTGCTGTTGATCGAGGAGCGTCGCGATCGAGACAGCTCGCAAACGCACTGGCTGACCCCCGGCGGCGGATTGGAGCCCGGCGAGTCTGCGCTGCAGGCGGCGCAGCGAGAGCTGTATGAGGAGACCGGCCTGCGGCTGTCGCTCGGGGATGGCCCCCCAGTGCACGTGGCGCGCCGGCAATGGAGTCTGGCTGGCCAGTGGTGGGACCAAACCGACCATTACTTCCTGCTGCGCGTCGAGCAGTCGAGCCCCGCAGTTCAGGCCGCGGCCCTGACCGAGAGCGAGCAGTCGCTGGTCCTCGGGTCTCGCTGGTGGACCCAGGCCGAGCTCATGAAGACCACCGAGCTGGTGTTCCCGCAGGATCTGCTGTGGCTGCTGGATCGCCTGCTCGGCCGCCAACCGGCCCAGGCTCGAACGGCCGGGCGGGTGCTGCTCGTCGACCCAACGCGTCGGGTGCTGCTGTTGGAGCACCGCACCGAAACCGGATCCGTCTGGGCGGCTCCCGGCGGCGGATGCGAGTCCGGCGAGCGTCCAGCCGAAGCCGCTCGGCGTGAGCTGGCCGAGGAATGCGGCATCCGGCTGGCGCTGGACCCGGCGGCGACGGCCGACCACATCGAGAGCCGCCGCTGGAACGCGGGCGGTGTTGCCTACGATCAGACTGACCATTTCTTCCTGGTCGAGGTGCCGAGCCGGCCTGCGGTCAGCGCCTTGGACCGCACCGAGGCAGAGGGGTTGACCATGCTGGGTCATCGGTGGTGCTCCGTCGCCGACCTGCGCGCGCTGCGCGAGTCGGGCCAGCGTTACGAGCCAGACGCGCTGCCCCTGTTGCTGGAGGGCTCGCCGGCTGCGGGAACGCCAGTGGGCCGAGCGGGCGAACGGTGACCCGGGTGCCGCCGACGCTACGTCTGGAGCGGGAAGCCTGGCGCACCGGCGCGGGTCTGCTCGCCGCCATCGACGAGGTCGGCCGCGGCGCGCTGGCCGGGCCGGTGTCGGTCGGCGTCGTGTTGCTGGCGCCTGATGCCAAACCGGCGCCGTTCGGCGTCGCTGACTCGAAGTTGCTGACGCCGCAGGCCCGGGAGCGGCTGGCGCCGAAAATCCGCCGGTGGGCCCTCGACTCCGCGGTCGGGCACTGCTCCTCCTTCGAGATCGACGAGATCGGGATCATCGCGGCGCTGCGGGTCGCCGCCGAGCGAGCGGTGTCCCAGCTCAGCGCGGCGCCGGACTGGATACTGTTGGACGGTAACCACGACTATCTGACTCGGCGCGAGGAGCTGACCCTGTTCGATGCCGTTCCCATCGGCGCCGCTGCCGACACCACGGCCACCTGGCGGTGCCAGGTGCCGGTGCGGACCGTGATCAAGGGCGACCTGCGGTGCTCCTCAATCGCCGCCGCGTCGGTGCTGGCCAAGACCACCCGCGACGCGATGCTGGTCGAGCTGGCCGCCGACTACCCCGAATACGGGTTCGAGCTCAACAAGGCCTACTCCTCGCCGCTGCATCTGGAGGCGTTGAGCGTGCACGGGCCCTCCCAGGTGCACCGCAAGTCCTGGAACTTACCGGGAGTGGCGCGCGAGCAGGAGTTGATGGGCGATGATGTACCGATGTTCATCGGAGAGGTAGCAGGCATATGAGCGCCGAGGACCTGGAGAAGTACGAGACCGAGATGGAGCTCCAGCTCTACCGCGAGTACAAGGACATCGTCGGTCAGTTCACCTACGTGGTCGAGACCGAGCGCCGGTTCTACCTGACGAACGACGTGCAGTTGCAGCCGAGAAACGCCGACGGCGAGGTCTACTTCGAAGTGACCATGCGCGACGCCTGGGTCTGGGACATGTACCGCCCGGCGCGGTTTGTGAAGAACGTGCGCGTGGTGACGTTCAAGGACGTCAACATCGAGGAGCTCGACAAGCCCGACATCGACCTGTCGGGCAAGGATCCGTTCGGGGCCTAGCTCGTCCACAGCGGCGGACGCCGTCCACAGCCTGGTTCGATCCGCCCCACGGCCGCTGATCCTCGGCGATCGTTAGCTCATGTCACACAACAGCGCGCTCGGCCAGTACGGCGAGCGGGTCGCCGCCCGCGCTCTGACCGACGCCGGCTTCGACGTCATCGACACCAACTGGCGGTGCGCCCGGGGCGAGATCGACATCGTCGCCCGCGACGGGGCCACGCTGGTCATCTGCGAGGTCAAGACGCGTTCGTCGACCGCGTTCGGCGACCCCGCCGAGGCGGTGGGGTCGGTCAAGGCGCGCCGGCTGCGCGGGCTCGGGCTGCAGTGGCTGGCCGAGCACCCGGGGCAGTGGGAGACGATCCGGTTCGACGTCGTCGCCGTCCTCACCCGAGACCAGGCCCCGGCTCAGGTGCGCCACCTTCGCGGGGTGCTCTGATGGCGCTAGCTCGCACCCGATCGGTCGCATTGCACGGGGTCACCGGCCGGGTCATCGAGATCGAGGCCGACCTGTCGCAGGGGCTGCCGGGGCTGACTTTCACCGGGCTGCCCGACACCGCGGTCAGCGAGGCCCGAGACCGGGTCCGGGCGGCCGTGCTCAACTCCGGGTTCCGCTGGCCCGGCCAGCGCATCACCATCGCGCTGCTTCCGGCCGACGTCCGCAAGAGCGGCTCGGCATTCGACCTGGCGCTGGCCTTGGCCGTCCTCGCGGCGGCCGGCGACCTCCCGCCCGCCAAGATCGCCAGCACCGCGTGGCTCGGCGAGCTCGGCTTAGACGGACGCCTGCGGGCGGTCCGAGGGGTCCTCCCGGCGGTGCTGGCCGCGGCGGCCGGCGGGGTGCGACGGATGGTCGTCCCGCTCGGCAACGCCGCCGAAGCGGCCTTGGTCGACGCCGTCGCCGTCCATTCGGCTCGCTCGCTGCGCGAGGTGGTCGCCGCCCTGCTCCAGCCCGGCCAGCAGTTGCCGGTCGCGGTCGCCCACCCGGAACGGGACAGTGGGGACGGTTTAGACCTGGCCGACGTCGTCGGTCAGCCCGTCGGGCGGCGCGCGGTCGAGATCGCGGCGGCCGGAGCGCACAACCTGTTGCTCAGCGGATCGCCCGGCTCGGGGAAATCGATGCTCGCGGCCCGACTGCCCGGCATCTTGCCCGCGCTCAGCGATTCCGCCGCGCTCGAGGTCACCGCCATCCACTCGATCGCCGGCCTGCTCCCCGACGGGGTGGCCCTGATCCGACGGCCGCCGCTGCAGTCACCGCATCACACCTCCTCGATGGCCGCGCTCGTGGGCGGCGGCAGCGGTCTGGCCCGGCCTGGCGCCGCCACCCTGGCCCATCGGGGCGTGCTGGTGTTAGACGAGGCGGCCGAGTTCAGCCCGCATGTGCTCGACTCGCTGCGCCAACCGTTGGAATCGGGCAAGATCCGGCTGCACCGCAGCGGCGGCGCGGTCGAGTACCCGGCCCGGTTCCAGCTCGTGTTGGCGACGAATCCGTGCCCGTGCGGCGCTCCCAAGGACCGAGACTGCCAGTGCAGCTCGGGGGCTCGGCGGCGCTACGGCCAGCGGCTCTCGGGCCCGTTGACCGACCGGATCGACCTGCGGATCCAGGTCGATCCGGTCAGCCGGGCCGATCTGATGGACGAGTCGGCGCTGCGCGAGCCGAGCTCGGTGGTCTCGGCAAGGGTCGCGCAAGCCCGTGCGGCGGCTCGCCAGCGGTGGTCTGAGCTCGGCTACGAGTGCAACGCCGAGGTCCCGGGGAACGTGCTCCGGAGCCGTCCGTGGCGGCCCGCCCGCCCGGCTCTGGCCAGCCTTGAGGCCGAACTCGAGCGGGGCAACGTCAGCGCTCGCGGATATGACCGCGTGCTCAAGCTCGCCTGGACGCTGGCCGACCTGGCTGGTCGGGACGCCCCGGGGCCGACCCAGGTCGGCGAGGCGGTCTGGCTGCGCGGCGGCCGCACGGGAGTGGCCGAGTGAGCCCGGGGCGAGACGAGGCGCCGGCCGGTCTGAGCCTCGACCAGCCCGGGGAAGACCACCTGCTCGCGGCCGCCTACCTGAGCCGGGTCGCCGAACCCGGTTCGGTGGCCGTCGCGCTGCTGGTCCAGGAGCTGGGCTACCTCGGCGCCGCCGAGGCGATCCGCTCGGCTCAGGCCCCCGATGAGGTGCTGCGCGCGACCCAGGCCCGCCGGGACAGCGCCGACGCGGCGGCAGACCTCGACGCCGCCG
>JAOPUY010000579.1 GCA_025963265.1 Frankiales bacterium
TCTGGAGCCTGCACGACGGCGCGGTGGACACGCTGCGGGCCGATGGGCGCGAGGTGGACCCGGATGAGATCGACAAGCGGGTCGAAGCCACTACGCCGGCCGACCTCGCGTCGCTGATTTACACCTCGGGCACCACGGGCCGGCCCAAGGGCTGCGAGCTGACCCACGCCAACTTCCTGTCCGAGGTGTTCGAGATCGTCACCGGGCTGGACGAGCTGTTCAACGATCGGTCCTCGACCCTGCTCTTCCTGCCCATCGCGCACGTCTTCGGCCGGGTGGTCGAGATCGGCGCGATCGCGACCGGGACGACCCTCGGGCACACCTCCGACATCGCCAACCTGGTGCGCGATCTCGGCAGCTTCCGGCCCCGATTCGTGCTCAGCGTGCCCCGCGTCTTCGAGAAGGTCTACAACAGCGCCAAGCAGCGCGCCCAGACCGAGGGCAAGGGAAAGATCTTCGCGCGCGCCGAGAAGATCGCGATCGCCTACTCGGAGTCACTAGACGCCCGCGGCCCGGGAATCGCCCTGCGGCTCGAGCACGCGATCTTCGACCGACTCGTCTACAGCAAGCTCAAAGCCGCCCTCGGCGGCCGCTGCGTGGCCGCCATCTCCGGCGGAGCGCCGCTGGGTTCGCGGCTGGGGCACTTCTTCCGCGGCATGGGCGTCACGATCTATGAGGGCTACGGCCTGACCGAGACGACCGCCGGAATCTCGGTCAACATGCCGGACCGGGTCAAGATCGGCACCGTCGGCCGGCCCGTCGGGGGCTCCAGCGTCAAGATCGCGGCCGATGGCGAGGTGCTGTTGGCGGGCCCGTTGATCTTCGCCGGCTACTGGCGCAACACCTCGGCCACCGCGGAGGCCTTCGACCAATCGGGCAGCACGCGCTGGTTCCACAGCGGCGACGTCGGTGAAATCGACAACGACGGCTTCCTGCGCATCACCGGCCGCAAGAAGGAGCTGATCGTCACTGCGAACGGCAAGAACGTCGCGCCCGCGGTGCTCGAGGATCGCGTCCGCGCGCACTGGCTGGTCAGCCAGTGCCTAGTCGTCGGCGACCAGCAGCCCTTCGTCGCGGCGCTGATCACGATCGACGCCGAGTCCTTCCCAGCGTGGCTCAAGCAGGCCGGCAAACCCGAGTCGGCCACGGTCGCCGACCTCGTCGCCGATCCTGACTTGCACGCCGAGATCCAACACGCGGTCGATGACGCCAACAAAGCGGTGTCCAAGGCCGAGGCGATCAAGAAGTTCACGCTGCTGCCAGCGGACTGGACCGAGGCGACCGGCCAGTTGACCCCGTCGTTGAAGCTCAAGCGCAATATCGTGATGAACGACTGCGCCGAGGAGATCGCCGCGCTCTACTCCGGCCCGCGCGAGTCGAGCCCGTCCCAGTGAGCCCATTTCAGGTCGGCTAGAGCTCAAGCAGCCCGGCCAGTCGGTCGGCGATCGAGGCCCACCGCCAGTCCTGCTCGACCCAGCTGCGTCCGGCCTGGCCATAGCTCGCGCGCAGGGTCGAATCGGACAACATCGTCACGGCTCGAGCGACGATCTGATCGAGATCGCGGCCGTCGACCACCTGCCCGGTCACCCCCGGCCGCACCGCATCAGGCGCACCGCCGGAATCACCGGCCAACACCGGCAGACCCACCGCCGAGGCCTCCAGGAAGACGATGCCAAGACCCTCGACGTCCAAACCGAGGCGACGGGTCCGGCAGGGCATCGCGAACAGGTCGCCGGCGGCGAAGTGGGCCGGCAGCTCCGCCGAGCTGACGGCGCCGGTGAAGACGACGTGCTCGGCGACCCCCGATCGCTCGGCCAGCCGACGCAGCCGCCGCTCGTCCGGTCCGCCGCCGACCAGCAGGAGCGCGGCATCCGCAACCGAGGACCGGATGCCGGGCAAGCCGCGGATCAACATGTCCTGGCCTTTGCGCGGAACCAACCGCGACACGCAGACGATGACCGGACGCCCGCCGAGCCCGTGCCGGGCCCGAATCGAGGCGCCGTCCACCTCCGGTCGAAAGACGTCCGGCTCCACCCCGGGCGTGAGCTGGACGAGTTCCGGGTGCGGACCGAGCGCGCCGGCTAGCCTGCGCCGGGTGTACTCGCCCAGATAGGTCACCACGTCGACCGAGTTGCCGATGGCGCGCAGGGCTTGGCGGGCGCCGGGCAACATCGCCCACCCGACCTCGTGCCCGTGGGTGGTGGCGACCAGCCGAGTGACCCCGGCGCCGCGCAAGGCGGGAGCCAGCAGTCCCAGCGGCGCGGCCGCCCCAAACCACACCGAGCTCGAGCCGAACTCCGCGGCCGCCGCCAACACCCGCCGGCGCGCGGCCGGCGTCGGCATCAGCAAGCCGGTGGGATGGCGCCGAACGGGAAAGCTCAACTCGGCGTCGAACGCGGCCGCCCCCTCGTAGTCCGAGCAGTAGACCGCGACCTCGGCGGCCGGTAACCGGTGCGCGAGCTCGAACACGAACGACGGGATCCCACCCTGCCGCGGTGGAAAGTCGTTGGTGACGATGAGCAGTCGGCGGCGCGTCATCGGAGCTGAGCGCTCAGGTAGCGCCGCCAGGCCTGCGTGAAGCTCGCGACGTCGGAGTGCAAGATCGCCGCCAGGCCGGCCTGCGTCGCGGTGGCCGGGTCGATCCGCGCCTCGGCGGCCACCGCGCGGTAGAAGCCAACCAAGCCAGCCGTTCCCGCCTGGCTCGCGATCTCCGAGCAAGCCAGGGCCGACTCCTCATAGACCTGCGACAGCTCGGGGTTGGCGCCGTCGAAATCGGCGGCGGTGGGCAGCTGACTCGGCAGCTGCCCGTGCCGGACGTCGAGGGCCAGGTCGGGCGCGCTCTCCGCGGCCGTCCGGCCCGAGCCCAGGTTGCCCACGTAGTCGGCGAAGCCCTCGATCACCCAGATCGGCATCGCGTCGTCGGTGACCGAGCGCGCGGCCAGGTGAGTCAACTCGTGCTGCACGACCAACTGGCGCGCGGGGCCGTCGAGCTGGTGGAGGTTCGTCGGATTCAGGACGATCCGAGCGCCCAGCACGGCTTGGGCGGCGCTCGGCACGCCGGTCCGGACCCGATCGGCGACCGAGAGCGCGGCCAGTTGGCTGACGTCCCCGGAGTCACCGGTGACGGCGGCGAACTCGGGCGCGGTGTCCGGGATCAGCAGCGCGACGTGGTCGTTCCAGTCCGGGCCCCACACGCTGGTGACCACCGGGATCGCCCGTTCGACCAAGGCGGCGTCGGCCGAGAGCTCAGCGGCGTGGGCCGGGTGGCCGAGCACCAGGGTGTGCGCCGTGCGAGCTGCGATGACCGGCCCGAAATCCCACAGCCCGCGCCAGGACGTGTCGCCCAGCGCAGTGGCGTCGGTGTCGCCGGCGAGTTTCCAGGACGCGCCGCGGCGAACCGCGGTCAGCCAGAGGTCCTTGCTGGTGGGCGCCGGATCGACGGCGGCCAAGGCGTAGTTCAGCCTGACGTGCAGCACCAGCACGACGCCGCCGAGGCGCAGCGCCGCCTGGTCGATGACCGAACGGTCGGTGAGCGCCCCGGCGACGGTGTAGCTCCACGCGGACAACGGGACGGCGGCGATGTTGTGAAACAGATTCTGCTGGGCGGTGCGGTAGCCAGCCGCGGCCGGAGCCTGGTCCAGCGCCGCCTGCCAGCTGTCCTGGTCACGGGCCCGCAGCGCCGAGCCGTGCGCGCTGAGCAGTTGGCGCACGGCGGCCAGATCGGGGGTCGAGGTGGCCGCGGCCTCGCTGCCGGCGACGTAGTCGGGCTTGGCGTCGATCCCGCCGACGCGCGTCGAGACCGCGGCCCCGGAGACGCCGAAGCCTCGGACCAGCGCGCCGGCCACCAACGCCATCAAGACGAAGACCAACAGCAGGACATGCCAGCTGCGGAGGCGGTTGCGGGCGGGCGCGTCGGCCGAGCTTTCCCCAGTCGGGACGGACGTGCTCAACCGACCCGGACAGCGCCGGAGTAGCCACCGATCGTGATGGGGCTGATCTTGACGACGTCGCCGGTGGTCGGCGCGTGGATCATCATGCCGTTTCCGATGTAAATGCCGACGTGGTAGGCCGGTGAACCGAAGAAGACCAGATCGCCGGGCTGGAGCTGATTCTGCGGGATGGAGACGCCCATGGACTGCTGCTCGGCCGACTGATGCGGCAGGGTCACGCCGGCGTGGGCCCAGGCCCACATCGTCAGACCCGAGCAGTCGAACGAGTCGGGACCGGCCGAGCCCCACGAGTAGGGCTTGCCGAGCTCGGCCATCGCGGCCTGGATGGCGACGGCGGCGCCCTTGGACTTAGCCGCGACCGGCGCCGACTGCAATTTCACGACGGCGGCCTTGGGCGCGGCGGTGACGGCGAGGTAGGCGGCGCGTTCTTTGGCGCTCAGGCTGGCGAGCAGGGTCTTCTGCCGACCGATGTCGCTCGCCAAGGCGGTGCGCTGGCTGGCCAGCGACGCCTTCTTGGTCACCGCGGCGGCGACGGCGTTGGTCGCGTCGGCCTGGGCCGCGGTCGCGGTCGCCGTCGCGGCGACGGCCAACCGGGCCACATCCTGCTGATGCAGCGCGACGAACTTCAGCGACTGCATCTTCTCGAGGTAGTTCTGACCGGAGTCGCTGGCGAGCAGCGCGGCGGTCCGGCTGAAGGTCGAGCCCTTGTACTGCGCCACCAGCACCGAGGCCAGCTCGCGGCGGGCCAGGACGAGGGCGGCGCCCGCCTTCGTCGCGGTCACCGCTGCGGCGGCGGCCGCCTTCTGGTCATTGACGAGGTCGATTTGAGCCTGATTGAACTGCTCGGAGAGCTTCTCGTTGTCCGTGGCCAGGCTGGCGAGATTAGCCAGCGCCTGAGCGGACGTCGTGGGAGCCGCGATTTGCTTCGTCGCCGGTACGGGGTTCTGGGGAGCGGGGGCGGCGTTCGCGCCCAGCGGCGCGACCAGCACGCCACAGGTCAGCAGAACAATTCCAGCCATGACCCCGAGGGGCCGTGAGATACGAGTTATCGCCACTGTTGGCGGAACTCCTCTTCCACTCGACCGCCTACCGAGTTAGCTGTCGGGTTCGGGCAGGGAAGATGCCCTACGCTGTCGTTTCGCCTTGCCTAGCAGCGCATTGCGCCGTTCGACTCAGCGATCGGACGAGCGATTCACCCCAGGAA
>JAOPUY010000598.1 GCA_025963265.1 Frankiales bacterium
TAAGTCATCAACCGGCCGTGATGCCCGCGACGGACGGCGGCCCGTCAGGTGGGCGCCTCATCATGACCAGCTGGCACTCAGAGTACTCGAGTGCTAAATCAGGTCTAGCACTCGACCGCGGTGAGTGCAAGGTCAGCCCGCCCAGACACCGGGCCTGACCCAGGCCCAGACACAGCCCCGGACGCGACCTAGACGCGGCCCGGACGCGGCCTGCCCAGTCGGGGGTCGACGGTTTTACGACTGGCGAGGATGCGCCGCGAAAAAGGACCAGATGATCGCGTTGGCGCTGACTGGCCACTGATGGCCACCGTCGAGCACTGTGTACAGCTGCACCGCGGATCCGTCCGCGCAGTGCTCGAAGGTGCGCGGCGTCAGGCTCGCGGACAACGTGGTCACGGTCGGCTCGCTGGCGCACTGATCGTGGCTGGCCCACCGGTTCTCCGCCGTCGGGACGCTGTAGGTCCAATAGCGTTGGCCGCCGCCGTCGTAGGGATTGCTGCGGTCGGCGGTCCCGTGGAACGCGATCACGGCCATCGGGGTGCTGCTCTGGCAGTCGGACGGCATCCGCAACCCGCTCACCGGCGCGATCGCCGCGAAGACGTCAGCGCCGGCGCAGCCGAGCTGGCTGGTCATCCGGCCGCCGCCCGAGAAACCGGCGACGTAGACCCGGTTGGCCTCGACGCAGTAGCGCTGACCGAGTTGCGCTGACAGCCCGGTCAGGTAGGTGACGTCGTTGGCGGCAGTACGCGGCGCGGTCTTGCCGTCGGCCAGCGGGACGCCCGGCACATTCCAGGCGTAGCCCTTGCCGTAGCGAATCGCGGCCTGTGGGTAGGCCACGATGAACTGATGCTCGTCGGCGGTGGCGTCCATGCCGGTCACCCGCTCCTGGTTGGCCGCGGTCGAACCGCTGCCGTGCAGGTTGAGCACCAGCGGGTCCGGGTGGCCGCTGCGGTAACTCGGTGGGATATGGCCGATCACCGTCCGATCCAGGCCCTGGGCCGGGATGCTGAGCGTGAAGGTCCCGGGTGAGTCGCCGGAGCCGCAGGTGGTCGCCGGCGCCTGCGCGGCGGGCGAGGTCCCGCTGGCCTCAGCGGCGAGATTGACCACGGCGGCCGCGGCGGCGAGCACCCCCACTCCGAGCAGCACGGCCAAGGCCCGACGCGTCCCTATCGCGCCGGCGGCGCGCCGCAGGGGGCTCCAGCGCATGTCCGGCTCCTCGGTTCGCTCGTGTGCCACCGCTTGTCACCGCAGTAAACCTCTAATCGGTATGAATTTCCTGGAGTTGACGAAATCCTGCCCGCTGCCTTACCTCAGCTGACGAGCGGATCGATCAAGGCGGCCTCTCGGGCCGACCGGCTGCGATCTTGCAAGGCGTCGAGAAAGTGCTCGGCCCAGTACGCGACATCGCGCTCGCGGACCCGGCGGCGCATCGAGCGCATTCGCCGGCGCGCCTCGCGCGGTGAGACCTGGCTGGCTCGCAGAACCGCCTGCTTCAGCCCGACGATGTCGTGCGGGTTGACCAGAAAGGCGCTCCCGAGCTCGTCGGCCGCCCCGGTGAACTCGCTGAGCACTAGGGCGCCGGTCTCGTCGTGGCGGCACGCGACGTACTCCTTGGCCACCAGATTCATGCCGTCTCGCAAGGAGGTGACCAGCATGACGTCGGCGGCTAGGTAAAGCGCGGCCATCTCCTCTTTGGGATAGGAGTGGTGCAGGTAGTGCACCGGCGGGTTGCCGACCTCCCCGTGCTCGCCGTTGATGCGGCCGACGGTGGTCTCGACCTCCTCGCGCAGTCGTCGGTACTGCTCCACCCGGCCCCGGCTCGGACTGGCCACCAGCACCAGCACGGACTGCGGCGGCAACAGCTCGCCGTCGTCGAGCAGCTCCCCGTAGGCCTTGAGGCGGTGCAAGATCCCCTTGGTGTAATCGAGGCGGTCGACGCCCAGCAGCACGACGTCGGGGTCGCCGAGCGCGGCCCGGATCTCGACCGAGCGAGCCTTGACGTCCTCGCGGCGGGCCAGGTCGCCGAAGGCGTCGGCGTCGATCGAGATCGGGAAGGCGCCGGCCCGAACGTCGCGAGCGCCGCCGTCGGCGTCGGGGACGCGGACGGAGGAGCCGCGGGTGGTGAGCCCGGCCGCGCGACGGCAGGCGCGCAAGAAGTTGGTGGCGTCGGCCTGCCTTTGAAAGCCGATGAGGTCGGCGCCGAGCAGGCCCTCGACGATCTGGCGGCGCCAGGGCAGCTGGGCGAAGATCTCATAACCGGGAAACGGGATGTGGTTGAAGAACCCGATGCGCAGGTCCGGGCGCAGCATCCGCAGCATGCCCGGCACCAGCTGCAGCTGGTAGTCGTGGACCCAGACCGTCGCGCCCTCGGCCGCCTGGCTGGCGGCGACGTCGGCGAACCGGCGGTTGACGGTGACGTAGGTGTCCCACCAGGAGCGGTGGAACTCCGGCGGGGCGATGACGTCGTGGTAGAGCGGCCAGAGGGTCGCGTTGGAAAAGCCCTCGTAGTAGTCGCGCACCTCGTTCGTGCTCAACTCGACGGCGACCAGCCGCATCCCGTCGGCGTCGAAGGGCTCCGGCGCGGTCCCCGGCGAGCCGGCCCAGCCGATCCACACTCCATCGGCCTTCTGCATCACCGGCTCGAGCGCGGCGACCAATCCGCCCG
>JAOPUY010000063.1 GCA_025963265.1 Frankiales bacterium
CGACGGCGCCGCCGGGGGCGATTGGACTGGGCAGTCCGAGGGACTCGAACGTCTTGGGCGTGCCCAAGGTCCGCCATCGCGACGGGGGCCAGGCGATGACGACCGCCTTGCCGATGACGCTGCTGACCGCCACCGTGCTCTGCACCGGGTCGCAGCCGGCGAGCACGCCGCCGTCCCCGCAGTGATATCGAGAGTCCGCCGAGTCGCTGCGATGATCGCCCATCACCCAGAGCCGGCCCTTGGGGACGGTGACCGGGCCGAAACTGCGGCTGTCCCCCGGCGCCGAGACTCCCGGCGTGCTGGACTTGGACCACGGACTGGGCTCGAAGATGTAGGGCTCGTTGAGGCTGCGCCAGGGCCCGCCCGGTCCATTGTCGGAGATCTGGACGTTGCCGCTGTCGTCGCAGCACTTGACGGTCTGGCCGCCGACGGCGATGACGCGCTTGACCAGGTCCTTCTCGGTGGGCGGCACGACTCCCACCAGCTGGCCGAACCACTGCGCGGCGTGGATGAGCGGATTGGACGACAGCGAGACGCCATCGCCCTCATTCCAGTCGACGGGCGCTTTGAACACGACGATGTCGCCCGGATGCGGCGAGCGGACCTGGTAGACCGGCTTGAACACCAGAATCCGGTCGCCGGAGCAGCCGGTGCAGCCGTACAGCGTGTTCTCCATCGATTCCGACGGGATGTAGAAGGGCTGCAGCACGAACGTCTTGAGCACGATGGCGATGGCGATGGCGACCGCGATGAGGATCGGCAGTTCCAGCTTGGACGCCTTGCCCCGGCGACGTCGGCGCCACTTGCTGCGGGCCGGAGCGGCGGGCGGGATCGGAGGCGTCGGGGGCGTCAGGTCCGCGGCCGGGTCGGGCGCGGGTGGCGGTGCCTCGTCCATGGGTGAGCCGACTGGGGACGCCTCGTCCTCGGCCCCGCGGTCAGGTTCAGGCGTGGCGGCCGACTCGACCGGCTCCGAGCTTGCGGGCTCGTCTGGCTCGGGCTCGCGCGAACCCCAGAAACTCGAACGTCCAGTGGTGTCCTTGCCCATAGCGGCCTTCAGACACCTCTACGTCGAGTTGGAATGTCGACCAACCTAGCGGGAGATGTTGTCCCGCTTCTCCTTGATCTTGGCAGCCTTGCCGCGCAGATCGCGGAGGTAGTACAGCTTGGCGCGTCGCACGTCGCCGCGGGTCAAGACCTCGATCTTCTCGATCACCGGCGTGTGCACCGGGAAGGTGCGCTCGACGCCCACGCCGAAGCTGACCTTGCGGACCGTGAAGGTCTCCTGCAGGCCACCGCCCTGGCGGCGGATCGCGACGCCCTGAAAAATCTGAATGCGCGAGCGCGTGCCCTCGACGACCCGGACGTGCACCTTGAGGGTGTCGCCCGCCCGGAAGTCTGGGATGTCGCTGCGAAGCGACTCGGCGTCCAACGTCTGCAGGGTGCTGCTCATCTCGGATCTGCTTCCTTCGTGTCTGACTAGGCGACCCCGCCGCCGACCCGTGGGGCACGGGCGGAACAGGTGCGCAGAGCTCTATCGCGGGTCTGCTGGTCGCGCTCGCGGTGCACGCTGGCGGCGCAAGGCAACCCCCTGATGGTGCCACATCGGGCCGCAAACGAGAAACTCGCGCGGCTCAGCCGGTCTCGGGGCGCGGCGCGAGCAGGTCCGGACGACGTTGAGCGGTCAGCGCGCGCGACTGCTCGCGCCGCCACTGCGCGATGGCGCCGTGATGGCCCGACAGCAGCACCTCGGGCACGGCCAGCCCCCGCCACTCGGCCGGGCGGGTGTAGGCCGGTGCTTCCAAGAGGCCCTCGACCGCCTCGGAAAAAGAGTCATCGGCGGCGGACGCGGCGTTGCCGAGCACCCCGGGGATGAGTCGCGCGATCGCCTCGACGATGACCAGCACCGCCACTTCCCCGCCGCAGAGCACGTAGTCGCCGATGCTGATCTCCTCGACCGGCATCCGCCGACCCGCGTCGGCCGCGACCCGGGCGTCGATGCCCTCATAGCGGCCGCAGGCGAACAGCAGCCAGCTCTCGGCGGCGAGCTCGGCGGCCACGGCCTGGGTGAACGGCCGGCCCGCCGGGGTCGGGACGATGAGCCGCGGTTGCCGGGCCGCCCCGGGTGGCGCGATCGAGTCGATGGCGCGACCCCAGGGCTCAGCCCGCATGACCATCCCCGGACCACCGCCGTACGGGGCGTCGTCGACCGTGTGGTGGACGTCGGAGGTCCAGTCCCGCAGGTCGTGCACGCCGAGGCGGACCTGATCTCGCTCGATCGCCCGCCCGAGCAGGGATTCGCGCAACGGCGAGAGGTAGTCCGGAAAGATCGTCACGACGTCGAGGACCAGATCGGGGACCCGGTCCGGGGCGAGGTCGGAGATCGCCTGCTCGGTCACAAGTCGAAGATCCCGTCCGGTGGGTCGATCTGCGCGATCCCCCGCTCCAGATCGACGACCGGGACCATCTCTTTGCGAAACGGGAGCAGGACCTCGCGCTCCCCCAGGTCGATGACCAGGAGGCTGTCGGCCGTCGAATGGAGCACGTCGACGATCGGGCCGACCGGCTCGCCCGCCAGCGTCTGCACGGTGAGGCCGATCAGGTCGGTGTCGTAGAACTCGTCGGGATCCTCGATCGGCGGTCGGGCCGTCACCGGCAAGACCAGGTAGGCGCCGCGGATCGCCTCGACCGCGTTGCGGTCCTCGAGTCCGGCGAAGCGCAACACCAACTTGCCGGATTGCTGCCGGACGCCCTCGACGGTCAGCGGGCCGTGCTGCGGCGGGTCGGTGGCCAGCTCGGCGCCGAGGACGAAGCGCTCTTCGGCGGCGTCGGTCCACGGCTCCACGTACACCTCGCCGCGGATGCCGTGCGGCTTGCCGATCCGGCCGACCGCGACGACCTCGGTGCTCCCGAGGCGGGCGCGATCGGCCGGAGATGGCTCGGTCACGATGAGCTCAAGCCACTGACGTCGACGAGCCGGCGATCAGCGACGCTCATCGGTGTCGACGACGTCAACCCTGATGCCCTTGCCGCCGACTCCGTTGACGACCTGGCGCAGCGCCTTGGCCGTCCGACCGCTGCGGCCGATGACCCGGCCGAGATCTTCCGGGCTGACCCGGACTTCGAGCCGTCGACCCCGCCGGTTGTCGACCAAGTCGACGGTGACGTCGTCCGGGTGGTCGACGATGCCCCGCACTAAGTGCTCGAGAGCTTCCTCGAGCACTTATTCGGCCGCTGTCTCGGTCGGGGCGTCAGCCGCGGCCGGAGTGGACTCCGCTGCTGCGGGCGCGCTCTCGGCGACGGGGGCCTCGGCCGCTGGCGCCTCGGCCTTCCTGGGCGCGGCCTTCTTGCGCGGCGTGGTGGCCTCGGTGGCCGGCTCGCCCTCAGTCTCCTTCAGCGCGGCGTCGAACAAGGCGCGCTTGTCGGGCTTGGGGGCGGCCATCAGCATCGGCGGCGGCGCCGGCAGGCCCTTGAACTTCTGCCAGTCGCCGGTGACCTTCAGGATCGCCACGACCGCCTCGGTCGGCTGAGCGCCGACACCGAGCCAGTACGCAGCGCGGTCGCCGTCGATGCGGATGATGGACGGGTCGTTCTTGGGGTGGTACTCGCCGATCGTCTCGATCGAACGGCCGTCGCGCTTGGTGCGCGCGTCGGCGATCACGACTCGGTAGTGCGGCTCGCGCATCTTTCCAATACGCGTGAGCTTGATCTTGGCTGCCACTAGTCTTCGGCTCCATTGGTGTGCAGGGACGGACCAAGACGCCGCCGGGTGGGGAACACCTGAGGCGTTGGTCCTATGTGGACTGGTCCGAGGCAGGCGAGAGGGTCCTGCGGCTGACCGGTACTCAACCGGCCATTCTGCCAGATGATCCGACTGGGCGTGACCAGCTGCTTGCTCGCGCCGGACTTAGGACGAACTCAGCCGGCAACGAACTCAGCCGGCGATGAAGTAGCCGAACAAGTCGACGATCACCGGACTGGGCGTCGACTCGTGCACCTTGAACAGGCCGCCGCTGCCCAGCGAGATCGACGCCGCGTTGGACACGGCCCGGTTGGCGTCGTAGTTCACGGTCGAGGCCAGCGGCAGACTCTGGCCAGCGGCGAACGTCGTGATGTTGCCGAGACCGGCGCCGGTCGCCGTCACCGAGGCCAGCACGGCGGCGGTCGAGGTCGGCAGCCCATTGATGCCGGCGGCGGTCACCGTCGCGTCCCGATTCGGCGTCAGCGTGTTCTTGGCGATCCCGACCCCGCTTCGGCTGTCGGCCAGCCGCACCGGGTTGACCAGCGAGACGTAGCGCATCGGCGCCGAGCTGGAGAAGTAGCCGAGCACGTCGATGACGACGTCGACCGACGCCCCGGACAGCCTCAGCTTGATGCTGGGCAGGCTGGTCGCCTTGTTGAGCTTGACCACGGCCAGATTGGCTCGGGCGTATTTCGCGTAGTTCAAGGTCGAGGTCCCCGAATAGGTCGAGGGGTAGGCCGAGAGCCAGCCCGAGCCGCGATCGTCGGTGACCGTCACGTTGACCACGACCGAGTCGGCCGAACTCGGCACCACCGAGCTGGCGAACGATTGGGTGAGCACCTCGTTGTTGACCACGGCGCGGTGGTGGCCGCCGGTGCTCGTGCGGGTGTCGAGGACCCGCACCGGTCTGGTCAGCGGCTGGTAACGCAAGCCGGCGGTGGGGGCGAAGTAACCGAGGACGTCCACCACGACGTCGATCTTGGCGCTGTAGTTGCGCACCTTGAACGTCCCGTTGGACAGCGGCACGACGGCCCCGACGGCCGCGGTGGGATCGGTCGTGGCGAAGTTCACGTTGGAGGTGTTGGCGAAAGTCGTCGGGTAGGCCGAGAGGTAGGTCGAGCCGGCGGCGTTGACGCCGAGCAGGTTGATCACCACCGAGGTGGCGGTGGCCGGCACATGCGCGGCGGCCGTGCTGATGGTGATCACGCCGCCCTTGCCCAGTCGCGCCTTGGGGGCGCCCTTCCCGATCCGGGTGTCGACCAGTCGGTAGGGCGCGGACAGGGCGGTGTACTGCGCGGCCGGCAGGCCGATCTGCAGGTCGCCGAACCCGGCCGCGTTGGTCTCGGCCACGCCGGTGCGGTGGGTCGAGCCCTGGGTGGCCCGGGTCTCCAGGAAGGACTCGATCTGATCGGCGGACCAGGTGGGATTCGCGCCTTTCACCAACGCGGCGGCGCCGGCCACGTTGGGCGCGGCGGCCGACGTGCCGTAGAAGCCCTCGGCGAGGTCGGAGGCGCCGCTGACCGAGGTCACCCCGTCATAGCCCAGGATCTCCGGCTTGACGACGCCGGAGATGGTCGGGCCGCGGGAGGAGAAGGCCTCCAGGGACTTGTCGCCCCAGTACGCCGCGCCGGCGGCCAAGGCGTACGGCGAGGTCGCAGGCTCCATCACGCTGCCCGAGGCCGCGTGCGACGGGCTGCCGTAGCTGCTGTCCTGGCGCCAGTAACTGGGGTCGGCCAGCAGCGAGGGCGACGCCGCCCCCGCGTAGGTCAGATCGAAGCGCACGTTCGACGGCAGGGCCGCGGAGTGCGTGATGTAGATCGTGTAGACGTGGTATTGGCTGTCGTTGTTCTGCACGGTGATGTCGCGCACCGGAGCCCCAAGCTCGTTTTCTGGGGGCTCGGACATGGATGTCGTCACGGGCGGGGTGTCGGGATCGTCGTTCTCGCCGCGGTCGTCCACGTTCAAGGTCAACGAGGCCGGCGTCGTGTGCCATTGATCCCAGGTCAGCGCGATGTCGGCGGAGTCGCCGGGGGCGACCTCGATGAGGTCAGCCTGCTGGATCCCCCCGGGCTCGCCGTTGGGCGTGCCGGCCAGCAAGTCGACGTCGCCGGTGGAGTTCACGTCGGCCAGGGTGCCCCACCAGTGGTCCTGAGCGCTGTTTCCGGCCGACTGGATCCACAGGATTCCGGCG
>JAOPUY010000083.1 GCA_025963265.1 Frankiales bacterium
TCGAGGCGATCATGAAGACCATCGAGGCGGTGAAGTCGGCGCCGCGCGCGAACAACGACTTGGCCAAGGCGGAGGAGGCGTAGGAGCAGGACGAGCTGATCACCCCGAAGAAGGACGCCTTGCCCAAGCTCGCCGGCCGGTGATCGCCCAAGGCCCGGCGCATCTCCGTCCGGGAGACGAAGGCTTGCACCGCGCCGGAGAGCGTGAAGCCGAGCACCAGAGCCCACAACGTTGCCCAGAACATGAAGAACGACTCGTCCAGCCCGTGCCAGACGCCGCCGAGAACGCTCATTGCCTACCCCTCACGCGTTATCCGTACGAAGTTACGGATGACATCGTCAGGTCTACTCGTCAGCGGGCTGGATCGCAAGTCCGTACGGTCGTGCGGATGTGGTCCGAGCCGGTGATGGCGGTCGGCGTGGGCGCGATCAGCGCAGCGGAAGCGACGCCCGAGTGCGGTGAACGAGCTCACGCAGGCGCTCGACTCGGCGGTCGACCTCGGCCAGCGTCGCCACGATCTCCGGCGCGGTCGTGCCCTCAGCGGCTTCCGGTCGCAGCACGGGGCAGACGAAGCGTTGGACCCACACACGCGCGGCGGCCTCATCCAGCTCCAGTCGAAGCATGACCTCGCGCTGGCTGGCGAGCCAGCTGACGATCTCGGCCACGGTGAGGTCGGTTCGCAGCTCGCCGTCCGCCTGCGCTTTCGCGTACTCCGGGCCCATGATCTCTAGCGACAGCTCCTGCAAGACGGCCGTGTGGGCCTGCGCGCGATCGCGAGACATGTCCAGGAGCCGCAGCAGACGGCTGACTTTGGCCCCTTTGGCGGTGTTGGCGAACGTCTCCTCGATCTTGGCCGCGATGGTGGGGGCGTCGGCGATCTTGGTCGAGATCAGCTCGGCGTGTTGCCGGCCGATCTCCAGCGCGGCCTGGCGCAGCAGCGCCTCGCGGTCGCCGAAGTGACGGTAGGCGGTCGACCGCGACACCCCGGCCCGTTCGGCGACCAGGTCGATTCGCACCTCGTCGAGAGACTCGACGGTCAAGGTCGCCAGATGCTCGACCAGCGCCCGGTTAAGCCGAAGCTGGCTCTCGCTGGTCACGACCGTCGGGGTCTCGCTCATAGCGGACCGACCGCGGTCATCGACTCGTCGAGCAGCTGCCCGAAGGGGACGCGGCCATCCTCGCGCACCCAGGCATCCTGCGCGGTGTTCAGGCAGGCCAGCGCGGCGGCCGCGATGGCCAGTGGCCGAGGATCCAGGCGTCGTCCCCGCGGGGGCGGGGGCAGATGATTCGCAAGGTGGGGTGCGAGCAGTTCCTGCCACCGGGACTGCTTCTTCAGATGCCCGGCCCGCAGCGAGGGGGCGTCGGCGAGCATCCGGCGCAGGATCAGGTTGCGCTGCTCGTCGGCGTCGTTTCGCTCGACGAGCAGATCGAAGGCCCGGCGCGCCGCTTGCCAGGGCGACTCGGTCTTGGGCCGGGCGGCCAGCGCGTCGGCGACCCACTGCCCGATCGCTTCCTCGGCGCCGAGCACGACGTCCTCCTTCGAGGCGAAGTAGCGAAAGAAGCTTCTCGGCGACATGCCAGCGGCGGCGACGATTTGGTCGACCGTGGTGTGCTCGAAACCGTTGCGAGCGAACAGGTCCATCGCAACGGCGGCGACCTCGGCCTGCACGGCACGGCGGGTGCGCTCCCGCAAGCCCGGTTCGGCGATCACAGCCATGGGCTCACGCTACCATCTGCCCGTTGTGGCAGTCACTGTCACCAAATCACAGCCTAACTCGGTGCTGCACCGCCTGGCCCGGTGCTGTACCGCCTGGCCCCTGTCCTGCGTAGCGAGGCATGATGGACGGACGGCTAGGAAACCTGAGGTAGTCGACATGTATGACTGCACAAGCGTCCTGCGCGGCGCGGATGACGAGTAGCTCCCATGACCTCGCCGTCGCGCGAGCCGGACCGAGAACACGAGGAGCCCGACCACTCCAAGGAGCCCGACTACTCCAAGGGTCTGCCGGATTATCACGATCCGCTGGCTGGGATCGGGGGTGCCCCGCCGGCCTATAGCGCTTTGACCCTGAGGCTGGTGCTGGCGAGCTTCGGTTTCGTCTTCTGCGCCGCCGCGGCCGTCATCGCCTTCTTGGTCGGCGTCATCGCCCTGGGAATCGTGTTAGTGGTCGTGGCCCTGACCGCGGTCGTGGACATCGTCGTGATCCTGCGCCGCAAGCGCCGGGGCGAGCCCGGCTGACCCGAGCAGCGGCTGCGAGTCCACTGCTACGGCGGCGGTTCGTCGGCTAGGTCCAGTGTGGGCTCGTCCTCAACCGGTTCGTCGGGGGGTTGATCTCCGCCGGGCAGCAGCAGCTCAGGGTGGTGGACGTAGTTGCGCCTCGGCGTTCGCTCCGGGTCGAGCCAGGCCGGCGGTTTCCAGTGCGGAATGCCATCGATCATGACGGTTTCCCAGCCCATTCTCGGGGCTTCTCGGTTGTGGTAGCCGCAGGTGATGGTCATGGCGTCGATGTCGGTGCGGCCGCCGTTGGCCCAATCGGGGGCGTGGTGGACTTCGGAGTCGGCGGCGCATCTGGGGCAGCCGGGGAAGGAGCAACCGCGGTCGCGGACGAATAGGGCGCGGCGTTGCGGTCTGGTTCCCAGCCGCTGGCCGCGGCCCTCGTGCAGCACCTCGCCGGGTTGGCCGTTCGGCCCGTCGGCTAGTACGAGGGGGATGAGCTCGGCGTCGGCCGCCAGCCGCAGCGCTTGGGGAATGGTCAAGGTGCCGCCGGTGTGGGTCGTCGCCTGACCCGCCCCGCGCTCGAGGTCGGACAGGGTCATGGTGATGAGCAGGGCGGCGGGCAGGCCGGCGTGGTCGGGTAACCCGCCGGCGGCCAGCAGTCGGCGGCCGGCGTCGTGGAACGCGTCGTGGCGGCGTTGGGTGCTGGTGCGTTGGTCGGGCAGGTCTCCGGGGGCGTTGGGGACGTCTCCGAATGCGGCGTCGGCCCCGGAGAGGTGGGCTAAGGCGGTCTGCCAGATGGCGGCGGTCTCGGGTGCGAGTCGGCCTTTGAAGGCGACGGTGCCGTCGGCCGACGCAGGCGCGAAGTCGAAAGACCGCGATCGACGGGGCAGATCGTCGTCGGGCTCGGGGCCATCGGGGTGCAGGTGGGCGATGACGCGTGCCGCGAGCAGGTTCAACGCCCGCGGGTCCAGGGTGCGGGCGTGCTCGACCAGCGCGACCTCAGCCTGCGGGCCGTTCTCGGCCCGCACCCCAACCGGCAGTTCGGCGATCCGGTCGGCGATGACTTTGGCGTGGGCCAGGCTGATCGACCCGTCGGCCAGCGCGGCGGAGCAGGCCGGGAACTCCGGCGCCAGCCGTTGTCCGGTGAGCGCCCGGCGCAGCGCGAAGCGGTTGATGGCAGTGAAGTCTTCGCCCGCGACCCGGCGTCCGCAATTCGCCTCGGCGGCGATCAGATCGGGCAGCCCCCGCAGCATCAACTCCTCCGGCGTCCCGCGGTCGCCCAACTCGGCGTAGGCGGTCAGCTTCCGGAACCCGAGCCGTCCGAGCTGGACCTGCAGCCCGCGGGTCAGGCTCAGCACGTCGTCGCGGGAGTCGGCGACCAGGTCGCGGCCCAGGATGCGATCGGTGACGGCGGCCAGCAGCGCCAGGTCGGCTGCCACCGACCCGGCCGCCGCATCCGTGGCCACCTCGTCCATAAGAAGAATTCTTCACCACGGGTCTGACAGTTTCCGGCCCAGCGAGCCTCATCAGCTGAACAGACTTTCCCCTTATCGAAACGATATAAAGTCCGATGTCGGGAATGTGCGGAGCCGACGCCGACCGAGACGAAAAAAAGTACTCAGCGCGCTCGCAACCGTTGCAGCCGCTTCATGCCGGCCACCGTCGACGGACCGGCCGCGGTGTAGATGACGACGTAAACGTCACGCTGGTCGGCCGGGGCTAGCCGGTGGTGCTCGAAGTCGAGCGGGCCGACCTCGGTCAGGAAGCTGCGCCGACGCGAGGTGAATCCCTCGATGTCATGGCGTTCCCAGTTCGCGCGGAACGCCGGGCTGGCCACCAGCAGCCGTTCGATGATCTCGCGGAAATCCGGGTCGCCCAGCCGGGGGCCGGCCTCGGCCCGGAACTCGGCCAGGAAGCGGCTGCTGGTGACCTCCCAGTCGGGCAGCAGCCCGCGGACGAATGGATCGCGGTAGACCACCCACAGCAGGTTGCGGTCCCGCGGGGCGATAGTCGCGACGTTCGGATAGAGCGCCTCGTAGGCCGCGTTCCAGGCGGTGATCGTCCAATTCGGGGCCAGGGTGAAGGCGGGCGAGCCGACGAGGCTTTCGAGCAGCGACCCGAGATGTTGGGGCTCGCTCGTCGCAGGCGTCGGCGGGCTGGCATACCCGGCCAACGCGAGCAGGTAGGCGTGCTCGGGGTCCGAGAGCCGCAGCGCTCGGGCCAAGGCGTCGAGCACCTGCCGCGAGGGGTTGACGTCGCGGGCCTGCTCCAGCCACGTGTACCAGGTGATGCTCACTCCGGACAGCGCGGCGACCTCCTCGCGGCGCAGACCGCCCGCCCGGCGCGCGCCGCCGGCGGGCAGGCCGAGGGCCACCCGGTCGACCTGGGCCCGGCGAGCCCGCAGAAAGGTGGCCAGCTCGGTTCGGCGCCCGTCATCGCTCACCGCCTCAGAGTAGTAGTGCGGCTACTAGCATTACGGCCGTCTTCTAGTCTGGCCCCGCGACCGCCACCATGAACGCATGCCTGAATTGAGATCGCGGACGGTCACCCACGGACGGAACATGGCCGGCGCGCGGGCGTTGATGCGCGCCTCGGGCGTGGCCAGCGCGGATATCGGCAAGCCGATCATCGCCGTCGCGAACTCCTTCACCGAGTTCGTGCCCGGACACACCCATCTGGCGCCCGTGGGTCGGATCGTGTCCGAGGCGATCAGCGCGTCCGGCGCCATTCCGCGGGAGTTCAACACCATCGCGGTGGACGACGGGATCGCGATGGGCCACGGCGGGATGCTCTACAGCCTGCCCTCCCGGGAGCTCATCGCCGACTCGGTCGAGTACATGGTGCAGGCCCACTGCGCCGATGCCCTCATCTGCATCTCGAACTGCGACAAGATCACCCCGGGGATGCTGATGGCCGCGCTGCGGCTCAACATCCCGACGGTGTTCGTCTCCGGCGGCCCGATGGAGGGCGGCACGGCGACGCTGGTCGACGGCACGGTGCGCAGCCGGCTCAACCTGATCACCGCCATCGCCGACGCCGTCGCCGACGACGTCTCGGATGAGGACATCGCCCGCATCGAGGAAAACGCCTGCCCCACCTGCGGATCGTGCTCCGGCATGTTCACCGCCAACTCCATGAACTGCTTGACCGAGGCGATGGGGTTGGCCCTGCCGGGCAACGGCTCGGTGCTGGCTACGCACACCGCCCGTCGCGCCCTCTACGAGCGGGCGGGGCAGACCGTCGTCGACCTCGTCCGCCGCTACTACGAGGACGGGGATGAGTCGGCGCTGCCGCGGTCCATCGCCTCCCGCTCGGCGTTTGAGAACGCGATGGCGCTCGACCTGGCGATGGGCGGCTCGACCAACACCATCCTGCACCTGCTGGCTGCCGCCCACGAGGCCGAGCTCGACTACGGGCTAAGCGACATCGACGAGCTCTCGCATCGGGTTCCGTGTCTGTCCAAGGTCGCGCCCAACGGGTCCTACCTGATGGAGGACGTGCACCGCGCCGGCGGCGTGCCGGCGATCCTGGGCGAGCTCTACCGCGCCGGCTTGCTCAACGACGATGTTCACACCGTGCACTCGGCCGGCATCAAGGACTGGTTGGGCGCCTGGGACTCGCGCAGTGGGACGACCTCGGACGAGGCCATCGAGCTCTGGCACGCCGCCCCCGGCTGCGTCCGCTCGGCCACGGCGTTCTCGCAGTCTGAGCGGTGGGAAAGCTTAGACACCGACGCGGCCGGCGGCTGCATCCGCGACGTCGCCCACGCCTACAGCGCCGACGGCGGATTGGCCGTGCTGCGCGGCAATCTCGCTCCCGACGGCTGCGTGGTCAAGACCGCTGGCGTCGATGAATCGATCTGGACGTTCGAGGGCCCGGCGGTCGTCTGCGAGTCGCAGGAGGAGGCGGTCGAGAAGATCCTGAGCGGGCTGGTGCACCCCGGCGACGTGGTCGTCATCCGCTACGAGGGGCCACGCGGCGGCCCGGGCATGCAGGAGATGCTGTACCCGACCTCGTACCTGAAGGGCCGCGGCCTGGGCAAGGAGTGCGCGCTGATCACCGATGGACGGTTCTCCGGGGGAACCTCGGGGCTGTCCATCGGCCACGTCTCGCCCGAGGCGGCGGCCGGGGGAGTGATCGCCCTGGTGGCCGAGGGCGACCGCATCCGGATCGACATCGCGACCCGCACGCTGGAGTTGCTGGTCTCCGACGAGGTGCTGGCCCAGCGCCGCGCCGAGCTCGGCGGGCGCTACCGACCAGTCGCGCGGACCCGTCCGGTCTCGACGGCGCTGCGCGCGTACGCCGCGTTGACGACCAGCGCCGACAAGGGCGCCGTCCGCTTGGTCGATTAGGTCTTGGTCGACTACGTCTTGGTCGACTACGTCTTGGTCGACTAGGTCACGTCGACTGAGTCGGGGGGTTGACCTTCCCCCGGGGGGAGACTCGACACTAGGCAGAGGTCCCGATCGCCGATGTCCCCGCCGCGCTTGACCATCGGCGACTTCGCCCAGCTCACCCAGCTGAGCCGCAAGACGCTGCGGCACTATCACGAGGCCGGACTACTGACGCCGGACCAGGTCGATCCGGCGTCGGGCTATCGGTACTACTCGAGCGCGCAGATCCCGACCGCCCAGGTCATCCGCCGCTTTCGGGAGCTGGGCATGCCCGTCCCCGAGGTGCGTTCGGTGCTCTTGGCCGAGGTCGCGGAGCGGGGCGAGCTCATCGCCGCCCATCTGGCCCGGCTGGAGGACCAACTCCTGCAGACCCAGTCGGCCGTCGCCTCGCTACGCCGGTTGCTGTCGCCGGCCCCACCAGCGATCGAGGTCCGGTTACGGGCGGCACCGGCTCAAGTGGTGGCGGGCATCGCCGCCGACATCGACCGGGCGGCCGTGCTCGCCTGGTACTCCGGCGCCATGGCCGAGCTCGCCGCGCTCGGTGTGGCCGAGGTCGGGCCCTGCGGGGGGCTCTACGACAACGAGCTCTTCACCGACGATCATGGGCAGGCGATGGTCTACCTGGCGGTGGAGCGAGCGCCGACGGTCGGCCGCGTCCGCCCGATCGAGGTCCCAGCGGCCGAACTCGCGACGACCGTGCACCCTGGGCCGCACGACGACATCGACGTCACCTACGGCCAATTGGGGGCCTGGGTGGCCGATCAGGCGCTCGCGCTGGCCGGGCCGGTGCACGAGGTTTATCTCGTCGGGCCGCGAGACACTCCTGAGGAATCAGCCTGGCGGACCGAGATCGGCTGGCCGGTTTTTCGCACCGCGATCGGACGGCCCGACGGCTACCCTGGGGGGCATGACTAGTCCGACCCCCGGCCCCGAATCCAGTGTGTTGCTGGCCGCCTCCGTCGGGTCGTGGCATCTCGACGCCGCGCGCACGACGGTGGAGCTGCAGACGAAGGCCATGTGGGGCCTGGCGAAAGTGACCGCGACTTTCAAGGCCATCGAGGGGTGGGCGTTGGTCGGGCCGGACGGCGAGGTGTCGGGAACCCTCGTGATCGACGCCGCCTCGGTCGACACCAGACAGGCCAAGCGGGACGCCCATTTGCTCACCAAGGACTTCTTCGAGGTCGAGGCCTACCCGACCTTCACCTACACCGCGACCTCCGCCACCCTGGGCGCCGACGGCACCTTGCGGATCGCCGGCACATTCACCGCTCACGGCCAGACCCACCCACTGGAGGTTCGCGCGACGGTCGCGGCCGACGGAGCCGACAGCGTCAGCGTGACCGGCCGGGCCGAGCTCGACCGCAGCCAATGGGGGCTGACCTGGACGAAGATGGGCGCGCGGCTGCACAACCAGGTCCTGGTGACTGCGGTCTTCTCGCGCGAGTAGGACGCGGTCCGATCGTCCCGGCTTGCTCGGGACTTTCAGCCCTGCCGGGACGATGCCCGGCGGAGCACGCTGCCAAGGAGACATCATCGATCCTTGGAGCTCATCATGAAGGCACTCGTTTATCACGGACCCGGCTCGAAGGCGTGGGAAGACGTCGCTCGTCCGACGCTGGCCGCCGACACGGACGCGATCGTCCGAGTCGACACCACGACCATCTGCGGCACGGATCTCCACATTCTCAAGGGAGACGTGCCGGCGATGGCCGACGGGCGCATCATCGGCCACGAGGCGGTCGGCACCGTCGCGGAGGTCGGGGCCGGGGTGAAGAACGTCCGCGTGGGCGACCGAGTGCTGGTTTCCTGCGTGAGCGCCTGCGGCGCCTGCCGATTCTGCCGAGAGGCCCGTTTCGGGCAGTGCATCGGCGGCGGAGGCTGGATCCTCGGCAACGAGATCGACGGAACCCAAGCCGAATACGTGCGCGTCCCCTTCGCCGACAATTCCACCTATCCGGTTCCAGCGGGGGTGAGCGACGACGCGTTGCTGATGCTGGCCGACATCCTCCCCACCGGATATGAGGTCGGAGTCCTCAACGGCCACGTCCAGCCCGGCGATGTCGTGGCGGTCGTCGGCGCGGGCCCGATCGGCCTGTCGGCCATCAGCGGGGCGCGGCTGTTCAGCCCGAGCAAGATCATCGCCATCGACCTGGCGGCGACGCGGCTGGACTCGGCCAAGCAGTTCGGCGCCGACGTGGTCATCAACAACTCCGAGCAGGACCCGATCGCAGCCATCATGGAGCTGACTGGCGGGCTCGGCGTCGATGTCGCGATCGAGGCGGTCGGCGTTCCCGCCACCTTCGAATTGGCCGCGGAGCTCGCCCGTCCAGTGGGGCGGATCGCCAACATCGGCGTGCACGGCAAGCCGGTCACCCTGCATCTGGAACGGCTGTGGACTCGCGACGTCACCATCACCACCGGTCTCGTCGACACGTACTCGACGCCCACTCTGTTGAAGTTGCTGACCAGCGGCCAGATCGACGCCGAGCGCTTCGTCACCCACCACTTCGGATTCGAGGACTTCATCGAGGCCTACGACGTCTTCTCCCGGGCCGGCGAGACCGGCGCGCTCAAGGTCGTCCTGACCCGCGAGAGCCCAGCGTCATGACCACCGCGCGGTTCGACGCCCACCACTACGCCGCCGACTCCCTCGAGCCCGCGCTGCGGCACGCCGCCGCCCGAGCGACCCTGGCGCCCTCGATTCACAACACCCAACCGTGGCGCTGGGTGGTCAGCCCGGATCGGTTGGATCTCTACGCCGACTCGACGCGCAGCGTGCCCGCCGTCGACCCGACGGGGCGCCAGTTGGCCATCAGTTGCGGCGCCGCGCTCTTCGGCGCCCGAGTGGCGCTAGCCGCCGTTCGACTGGACGCGAGCACCATTCTGTTACCCGACCCGGGCGACCCCGAGTTGCTTGCCTCGATCACCGTCACGCATTCCGAGGCGCCGATCGACCAGGTTGCTCGCCGCTTGGACGCCGCGGCGCCCTCGCGGCACAGC